>JBCCPD010000291.1:0-5014 GCA_039025075.1 Pseudomonadota bacterium
AGGGCTTCCGCGACCCCTCGCGGCGGCGCTCGTCCATCGGCTGCCTGTCGCCCAGCGCATTCGAAGAGGCCGGCAGGCCCGCCGACGCCACGACGCTCGCGACCTGACCCGCACCCCGTCCAAGAAACCGGGTCGGCTCCAAGTCCAGAACTTGGCGCTTGACGGACCGACGCTGGCCGAGCGTGCCGCAGGCGCGGCGTTCGGAAACGCCGGTCGAGGCCCGGACATGATCGATGCGACGGCGGCGGCGCGACGGGCTCGGACGACTCCCCTGGCCGCCTCCGTCGGCACGACCGTGTCGAGCGTCAGGTCGGAAAAGACCCGTCGACGGCGCGGGGTCTCCGTCTCCAGCGACCTGAGCCGCTCGAGCTGGTCCGTCTTCATCCCGCCATGCTCCCGGCGTCATCGGCGGTAGCCGACCTCTGCGGCTCCGATGCGCCGGATCGCGTCCGCGGCCGACGTTCCTTGGCCTCGCAGGACCTCCGTCCGTCGCAGCTTCGCAAGGATTTCCTTAGGCTTGACACCCTTGCGTGCCATCCTCCGCCCCTCCACCTGATGAGCGCAAATCCATACCGCAATGCGGACCCATTCCCGGAGGGAGCCTCGGACCGCCTTCGAACCGCCCTGGGCGCAAAACGCAGGCGAAGCGCAGTCATCCGGAACGCGGCATCGCGCTTTCCCCCAAACCCCCACCGCTCCGGCTCATCGACCATGCACGGTCCACAAAAAGGCCTGCGTTCGGGGGCCGCGCTCCCGCAGCAAGCCGCCTCAGCCCTTCGACCTCGCCGGCGCGCGCAGCAACGTGCGGTAGACCGTCGGCCGCGACACCCCGAAGATCTCCGCCAGGTCGGAGATCGAGTGCTCGCCGTCGCCGTGCATGCGCTTGAGCTCGCGGGCCTGCTTCTCCGTCAGCTTGGGCTTGCGGCCCTTCAGCTTGCCCTTGGCGCGGGCGATGGCCATGCCTTCTCGCGTGCGCATGCGGATCAGGTCCGACTCGAACTCCGCGAAGGTCGCGAGGATGTTGAAGAACATCTTCCCCATCGGATCCGACGGGTCGTAGACCGTCGCCCCCAGCTGCAGGCGCACGCCCCGGGCCGCCAGACCATCGGCGATGTCGCGCGCGTCCGGCACCGACCTCGCCAGACGGTCGAGCTTGGGCACCACCAGCGTGTCCCCTTCGCGCGCCGCCGCCAGGGCCTGGTCCAGGCCGGGACGCGCGCGGTTCGTGCCGGTCATGCCATGGTCCGTGTAGATCCGCGCCTCGGACACGCCGAGCGCCAGGAGCGCCTGGCGCTGAGCCTCCAGATCCTGCGACTCGGTGGAGCATCGGGCATATCCTATGCGCAGTCCCTGGATCGGCGCGGAGGCTGAAACGACGGGCGACGGGTCGGTCATGACGGGAAGGTCCGGCGAGCAAGAAAAAAGCCCGTCTGCGTACCTGCCATCTGAGACGCCGTCGAGCCCTGGCGACGCTCCGGCCGCGCCGCAGGGTCCTGCCGCGGCGTCCGTCGGCTCAGGTCTTTCGCGCCGCTCCGCGCCGCCGGCGAAGGGCCGCCATGCCGGCGACGCCCAGCAGAAGAAGGCTGCCCGAGGCGGGGATCGGGATTTCGCTGGAGAACCGAGCGTCGCTGTTGGCGCTGATGAAAGCCAGGGCGGCGGGCGCGCCGGTGCCGGTCCAGTACGACAAGTCGCCGAACTGCGAGGAGGTCGACGTGCCCCCGGACAGGGCGCCGGCCACCACCCATTCGCCGTTGATCATGACCAGCAACGGGCCGCCGCTGTCGCCGCCCGCGGTGGTTCCCTCGGCGTCGGCCACGAGCGCGGCGTTGAACGGGATCGCCAAGCCGAAGGTGTCGCCTTCGGGAGGGTTGTCGGGATTGTCGAAATCCGTGGTGTAGATGTTCTCGGTGCCGGGAATGTCGCCCAGGAACTGGGACGTGGTGACCCCGCCCGGCCCAGTGGTGGTCTGCGTGCCCACGGCTTTGGCGGCGCCGTAGAACTCGACCACCTGGCGCGCCGCTCGGGTGGCGTTGCTGGTGGCCCCGCCGGGTCCGGCGCTGCCCAGCCCGAAGCGGCCGAAACCGGCGAGCACCGCCGTCTCGTCCAACGCGGCCAGCGGTTCGTTCAGCACCAGGAACGGATCGCGATCCAGAACCGGCGCGTCCAGGGTGAGGATCGCCAGGTCGGCGCCGTTCAGCAGCTGGCCGAAGCCCGCGCTCGACGGGGCCATGCGCAGAATGCTGGTCACGCCGAACGTGCCGCCGGGCGAGGGCTGGTTGATGCCGCCGACGTTGCCGCTCGCAGCAGGGAACTTCACTTGGGTGAGGGGGGCGTAGTTCGTGTCCGCCTCATCGAAGCAATGGTCCGCCGACAGCACATGCGTGGCGGAGATCAACGCGCCGGAGCAAATGCCGAAGGAACCGCCCGCCGGCGGCACGTCGATCTCGATCTTAGCCACGCTGGGAAAGGCCAGTCCGAGCGCCAGGTCCTGCCCCGCATCCCCGTCGTTGATCACGATGGCCGAGACGCCCGATGCGCCTGCGGTCCAGATCGCCGCCGCGGCCGCCGCGGCGCGAAGCCGAGGAACAGCGACGCCGGAGGCGAGGCTCGAAGAAAAGGCCGACCACATGGCGTACACCCTGATCTACGCGGCTGCTCGTCGCCGTCGGTCTAGCCCCGCGTTCGATGCGAGGTCGAGGATTTTTCGAAGCGTTAACTCTATGACCTCGAAAGGTCAATAAAACCGGCGCTCGGAGGGCGTCCGGCCGCGGCGCGGATCGCCGGCGCGCCGCGTCGGCGGCTGAGCGGGTTTGGCTTCCTGGGCGGGCGCGGGCCCTGGCGATGCCGACGCTCAGCCGTCGCGCCGGCTTCTCCCGTCGGGCAGCTCGATCGGCCTGCCATGCGGCGTGGCGGCTGCGGCGCGCGACCAGGCGTCGGCCGTGGCGATCAGATCCCCAGGATCGGCGGCTCCTTTGGCGACGGCGATGTCTTCGAGCGCCTCCAACCAGCGCAAGTAGTAGTCCGATCCGTCGCGCGCCCCGTCCGTCTCCGCCGCGGCGGCGAGGCGCGCGCCCAAGGCTTCGGCCCACTCGGACCAGGTGAAGACGCCGGCGCGATGCAGGCTCAGGGCGATGGCGAAGGCCTGCGCCTCCCACGGCGCGCGGAACACCGGGGCCTCGCGCTCGCGCGGCAGGCCGGGCAGGTCGGCGAGGTCAGGCTCCGCCGCGGTCGGCGCCGGCGCGCCGCTCACGCCGGCTCCAGGTAGCTTTCCCAGGCGTCTACGGCGGTGGAGGTTCCGGGCTCCGCGTCCTCTCCCCAAAGCTCGCGTCCGTCGAAGCGGACGGCGTAGAGCCATTCGGCCCGCTCCTCTCCGGCGGCGGAGGCGTCGGGCAGGATGTGGGGCGCGTGCACCAGCTCCACCACGCCGACGGCGCCGCGGACGTAGCGGGGCAGGCGGGTATGGCCCTCGGGCGCCGTGCGGCGGGCGCGGACCCGGTCGCCGATCGCGAAGCGGGCCTGGGCCGTCGCCTCCCGCTCGTACCAGCCGCCCTTGCGGTTCGCGGCCACCGCCGCCTCAGGCCCGGGCGGGGGCGCCGCGTCCGGCTTGGGGGACGAGACGGCGCGTCCGGCGGACATGTCCTCGGCCGTGATCAGACCCGCGGCCGAGCACTTGGCGACCAGGCCCAGGGCCCAACGCGCATAGTAGCTGGCCCCCAGATAGTCGGCGGCGGGCAGCGTCTCGAGCCCATGCCGCGACTGATCGAGGTTCCAGCCGCCCGGCACGCCGGCCAGAAGGTTCAGAGCGAAGGCGCGGCTTTCCCAGGGGGCGTGGAAGACCGGCTCGTCCGCTTCCGGCCGCATGGGGCCGAAGCCCTGCATGCCGCCCATGTCATGCACGCCGTTCATGCCGCGGGCGTCGGCGGCAGGGCGAGCCCCGTGCCGATCATCGAGTCCCGAGTCACGAGCTCTGCCAGCTTTTCCTCCGGCCAGCCGTCGGTTCCCGCGGGGCGCTCCGGCACCACGAGGTAGCGGATCTCGGCGGTGGAATCCCAGACGCGGATCTGCTTGGCGGCGGGGATCTCGACGCCGAATTCGGAGATGACCCTGCGCGGCTCGCGGACGGCGCGGGAACGGTAGGCGAAGCTTTTGTACCAGGCGGGGGGCAGGCCCAGGACCGGCCAGGGGTAGCAGGAGCAGAGGGTGCAGACGACGAGGTGGTGGGTCTGGGCGTCGTTCCAGACCGAGACCATGTGCTCGCCTTGCTGGCCCAGAAACCCCATCTCACCGATGGCGGCGGTGGCGTCCTCGCGCAGGCGGGCGGCGAAGTCCGGGTCGGCCCAGGCGCGGGCGATGACCTTGGCGCCGTTCTTCGGGCCGACTTGGGTCTCGTAGTAGTCCACGAGCGCGTCGAGCGCCTTCGGGTCCACGTGCCCTTTCTCGGTGAGAATGGTCTCCAGCGCCCGCACCCGAGCTTCGATCTCGGAGATGGGCGAGCCGCCGCCGGCGCCTCCGTCGTCATGGTCATGGGCGTGGTCGTGCACGGGCGTCGATCCTGTAGCGAGGGTCGTCGGTAGAGCGAAAGAGGCTAGCCCGCCGTCGGCCGATCTCAAAGCGCAGAAAGGGCGGAGGCGATGAGGGGGGGCGCCGCGTCGGGCCTCGCGCCCGTGGCGAGGGGTCCGCCCGCGGCGCTTGGCGGGCCGGGCTCCGCATGGCTGCCGCCGGGAAGGTCTGCCAAGCGCGCCGTCCCCCGCCGCCGCGCCGCGGGCGAGAGCGGCGCCAGGCGCGCGGCGTCCTGCGCGGCGCCCCCTCGCCAAGGGCACGGCTTGGGGCGTAAAAGCGTCCCCATGACCACCGTGATCGCGCCCCCCGCCCCCGTCCTTCTGCCGGTCGCCGGCGCCTCCGACCGCTTTCCCGTCCGCCGGGTCTACTGCGTCGGCCGCAACTATGCCGACCACATCGTGGAGATGGGCGGCGATCCGGATCGGGAGCCGCCCTTCTTTTTCCAGAAGAACCC
>JBCCPD010000292.1:0-4995 GCA_039025075.1 Pseudomonadota bacterium
GGCGGCGCGGCGCCGGGCCGCCGCAGGACCCGCGCCGCCGCCACCGCGCAAGGCGCGCCCTCCGCCAGAAGCCGCCCGCGCAGACGGTCGCCGTCGGGCGGGACCCAGCCGTCCAGCCCGTCGATCTCCGGCAGGCCGTGGCCGGGGGCCAGCAGATCGCCGGGGCGCTGGAACTGGCTGAGGAACTCCGCCGCCTCGCCCATGCAGGCGGCAAAGGCGGCCTCCGGCGTCTCGCCGCCCCCGGCATGGCCGCCGACGATCCCGTCGAGCGCCGGGTCGTCCCAGACCTGCGCCGGCGTCGACCGCGCGCCGACGAAGACCAGCCCCGGCGCCGTGCGGCACGGAAACCGCATGACCCAGTCGCAGGCCTCGGCCACGGCCCGAAGCCGCGGATCGTCAAGGGTCGAAGAAGACGCGCCGGACATGGCCGGCACCCTCGCCGGCCGGCGCCCGAGGGGCAAGCGCGCGCTCCCGCCCGTCGCACCGGAGGCGCGCTCCCGCCCGTCGTCTTCGCGGCCTTCGGCCCCTCGTCTCCCGTTGGGCGGAGGCGGCGAGGCGGGGGCCTGCGGCCCGTCGCCTCGCCGTGCGTCGCCTGGAACGGCCGACGTCGGAGCGGTCTGGACGAAGATCGCCCTGACCAGACGAGAGCCGCAGGCGCTCGGCCTTGGACGCGCGCCGAAACGGCGAAGCCGCGTTGCGCGCCGCAACCCCGGCGTCCGGCCCGTCGCCGCAGGCCCCCCGGGGGCCAGGCCCGCAAGCGCCCGAGGCGTGCCTCGCTCCTTCCTCGCGGGGGAGTGCGGGCGGGGCCGAGAGCCGACCCCGCAGGGGAAGGCTCGAGGGCCGACCGCCTCGCCCGCCGCCGGCCGACCGCCTCGCCCGCCGCCGGCGGAGCTTGGCGCGGCCGCCTCCCCCAGGACAGAAAAAGGCGCGGGCCGAAACAACCCAATGCCGGAAAAAAGCGCGGACGGCCTGTAAGCCGGGTTCTGTCCGGGGGGCCCGAAAGCCCCCGTGGACGGCCATTCATCTGGAGCCGGGGTCGCCCCCGGCTTCTCGCGATCCACCATCGGCCGGCGGGGCGGGAAGCGGTCCCCTCGCGCTCAGGGCGCAGCCGGCGCCTCTCGATCTTGCTCCCGGCGGGGCTTGCCGTGCCGCCCCCGTCGCCGGGGGCGCGGTGGGCTCTTACCCCACCGTTTCACCCTTGCCGCGGCCGCGAGCGGCCGGGGCGGTCTGATTTCTGTGGCGCTGTCCCTCAGGTCTCCCTGGCCGGGGGTTGCCCGGCGCCGCGCTTCCCTGGAGCCCGGACTTTCCTCATCCCCGAACCGCCCGAAAGCGGCGCGGAAACGCGGCCGTCCAGCCGTCCGCTGGCGCAGACCTACGCCGCCCCGCCGCGCCTCGCAAGCGCCCAGAGATCATCCGGAGATCATCCGGAGATCGCCCGCAGATCGCCCCGCGCGCGCCCCGGGCGCGCCTCGCTCACACCAGCGGCGGCGCCTCGGGCCCCGCCGCGTCGAAGAGGCCCCAGAACGCCGCCTCCTGCAACCTCGCCCAGCGCGCATCGCTCTCGGCCAAGGCGCCCTCGAACCCGTCCGCCAAAACCTCGAAGCCGGAGACGGAGACGCCGGCCGCCGCCAACGCCGCCTCCAGATCCCCGCCGAAGGCCGCGTCCGCGCCGATCACCACCAAAGCGTCCGCGCCGCGCCCGCCGCGCAGGCGCGCGCCGGCCACGTCGCCGGAAAGATCGATCGCGACCACGTCGTCGCCCCCGCCGCCATGGGCGAGGTCGGCGCCCTCCGTCGTCAGCAGCAGATCCGCGCCGCCGTTCCCCCGCGCCGCGTCGTCGCCGCCGCCGCCGGCCAGAACGTCGCCGCCGGTCCCGCCGCGCAGCAGATCGTCGCCGCCGCCCCCCGCCAGCAGATCGTGGGAAGCGCCGCCGAAAAGCCCGTCCTCCCCCGTCCCGCCGAAGAGCGCGTCCCCGCCCCCGCCGCCGAAAAGCAGATCGTCGCCGCCTTCGCCGAACACGAGGTGATCGTCCGACCCGTAGATCCGCAGGTTCCCGCCATCCCCCAGGAACCTCGTCTCCGAGCTCAACGTCCGCGCCGCGAACGCCCCGAAGACCCCGTGCAGCGCGCCCGAAAAATGGATGTTGTCGAAAAAGCCCAGCTCGTCCGGCTCGAACGCCGCCGCTGCCGGGTTGGGCGCGCCCAGCGCCCCGGTCCCGAAGACCGACACGACGTCGAGCGTGACCAGACCGTAGCCGCCCGGATCGGCGTCCACCGCCGCCGCCATGGACCTCAGATCCACCACCCGCGCGTCGACGCCCTCGCCCCTCAGCTCCGCCGCCATGGCGCCGAGGCCCAGAGCATGCACGCCGGTCAGAACGTCCAGCAGCGCCAAGGCGCTCTCATCCACCGGCACGCCCGGCGCCGGCGGGAACACCTCGGGCGAGGGCAGCGTGAACAGCGCCACCGTGCCGATGCCCAGCCCCGCCGCCGCCCGGGCCGCGTCCTCCGTCGCCTCCAGGATGTCGCCCACCAGCGCCAGACCCTCGAAGGGCGCGAAGAACGGGTTCGACGGCGCGAAATCCTGAAAGTCGTTGAGCCCGATGAAGATCGTCGCCAAGGCGTTCTCCGGCGCCCCGCCGGCCAGCGTCGCCGCCAGCCGATCCGCCTGCGCGCCCAGGTTGATGTCGAAGCTCTGCGCCGCGGCGAGCAGCAGGGGATCGGCGGCGAGCTCCGCCTCCAGCCCCGTCCCCGCCGCCGCGTCCGCCAGAGTGCGGGTTCCCACGGCGCGGGCCGAGCCGTAGGCGAAGCTCGATTCGGGACGCAGGATGCCTAACGTGGCCGCGGCCAGGTCCGCCGCAGGCGCCTCGGGAACCAAAGCGATCGCATCCTCGGCGATCTCCGCCCCGGTCAGCTCGGCCAGCACCTCCGCCGCCACCGGACCGTCGGAAAAGCGGCCCTGATAGCCCAGCGAGGGCGGCGGGAAGGTCAGCGCCGGATCCTGAGTCAGCCCGAACGTGGTCAGGGTGAAGGCCCCGGTGTCCGACAGGCTGTCGCCAAGGACGTAGACGAACGAAAAGCTCATGACCGGACTCCGAAAAACGCCGACGCAGGACGCGACGCCCCCATGCTGGACCGCCGCGGGCCGACGATCAACGCCAGGTTGATGAACGGGGCGCGCGGCGGGCCCGGCGCTCAGTCCTCCAGCGGCGCGCTGCCGTCCGGCAGCTCCGGCCCGCCCTGGCGTCCCTCGCTGACCGGAAAGCGCGCCGCCAGGTCCGCGGCCCGCGCCGCGAGCCTCGCGCTGGCGGCCGCGCCGGTCTCCTGAGGGCAAAGACGCATCTGCAGGGCGCGGATCAGGTCGGCCTCCGCCTGCCAGACATAGCCCAGACGCCGCGCCGCCTCGGCGCAGACCGTCGCCGGATCGCCCGCAGGCGCCGCCTCCGGCCTCGCCTCGGACGCCACCGCCAGACCCTTGGCCGCCAGCCGCGCCCAGTCGAACCGCTCGCCCGGGTCGATCTTGCGCCCCACCGCCACGTCCGCATGGCCCAGGATCCGCTCCCGCGGGATCGACCAGCGCAGCCGGATCTCGCCGATCAGCGCCTCCAGCGCCGCCATCTGCGCTTCCGGAAACTGCAGGTTGCCGGCCTCATGCCCCGGATGCGCCAGCTCGATCCCGATGGAGTGGGAGTTCACGTCCGTCGCCGCCCCCCAGGCGGAAACCCCCGCATGCCAGGCGCGCCGCGCCTCCGTCACCAGGCGGAAGACGCCCCCCTGCTCGTCGATCAGGTAATGGGCCGACACCTCCGCCGCCGGGCTGCACAGGCGCGCCAGCGCCAGCGCGGCCGAGGCCATGCCGGTGTAGTGGATCACGATCATGTCGGGCGCCGCCACGCCCCGTCGCGGCCCGAAGTTGGGCGACGGAAAGTCGGTGATCTGCATGTCCCGGCCTCCGATCAACCTTGGTTAATCGAAGATGACCGACCGCCGCCAGACCACTTTGGGCGAGCGCCGCCGCCGGCGCGCCGACCCGCGGTCGTCAGGATCCGGCGCCAAAGGCCTCGCGCGGCCATTGACGCCGGCGCGCTCCGTCGCACAGCCTCGACCCATGAGCGCATCCGCCCCTTCCCGTCCTCTGCAGAACCGCGTCGCGCCGACGGGTGAGATCGTCGCGGCCGCCGCCCGCGGCACGATGATGGGCAATCGCGGCGGCCGCATCCACGACCCCGCCGACAAGCGCCTGGTCCGCCGCCGCTGGGCCTCGCGCGCTTGGATCTGCTGCGTGCTCAGCTTCAAGAACCGCTGGCGGGAGGTCATGGGCCCCGGCTACACGCACCTCTTCTTCCTCGACGAGGCGACGGCCTGCGCCGCCGGCCACCGCCCCTGCTACGAATGCCGCCGCGCCGACGCCCTCGCCTTCGCCGACGCCTGGGCCGAGGGCCATTCTCTTCCCCGCCCGCCCCGGGCCGGAGAGATGGACGCCGTCCTCCACCCCCAGCGCCTCGGCCCGCCGGACCGCATCGCCGCCGCCGACCTCCGCCCCGGCATGTTTTTCGGGGACGGCGACCGCATCTTCCTGCGACGAGACGACGACGTCCTGCCCTGGGACTGGACCGGCTACGGCGCCCCCGTCCGCCCGCCTTCGGGCGAGGTCTCGGCCCTGACCCCCGCCGGCATGCGCCGCGTCCTTCAGGCCGGATGGCGCCCGGGCCTGCACCCGTCGGCGACCTAACCCGCGCGGCGCGGCTCGGGGGCGTCGAGCCCCCTCGCCGCGCGGCCGTTCCCAAAAAAGGGCAACGACCCGGCCAAGCCGACGGTCCGTGCTCTTCGTCCGATGAACCGCCCGGTTCGAAGCGCCGCCCGGACGCTTGCGAGAACGCGGGCCGACGAGTCGGCCATGGCCCCTCAGCGACGCCGCGGCCCCTTCCCGCCCGGCGCCCCGCCGCGGCCCCCGGAGCCGCCGGAGGGTCCGGAGCGCGCGCCTCCGCCGCGCCCC
>JBCCPD010000293.1:0-4995 GCA_039025075.1 Pseudomonadota bacterium
CCGGTGGAGGCGAGCTCGGCGTCGTGGGCGATGAGGGCCGGAAGGTGGGGCCAGTCGACCTCGGGCCGGGGCTCGATGTGCCGCTCCAGATTGTCGGTGTGCAGCTCCACCAGGCCCGGCAGGACCAGGTCGCCGCCGCAGTCGACGGCGCCGGCGGGCACGCGGTCGCCCTCGGCGAGCTCGGCGATGACGCCGGCCTCGATGGTCACGGCGCCCGGAACGACGCAGTCGGGCAGCACCAGGCGGGCGTTGGCGAGGGCGAGATCCTCGGTCAGAGGGCCCGCGGGCTGGGCCGCGGCGGGCGGAAAGGGGGAGTTCATGCGGCGCCCTCAGGCTGCGCGGCGCCGGCGCCGCGCGGGCGGGCGTCCGGGGGGGTGCGGTCGAGCGCGGCGACGGCGCGGGCGACGGTCCGCGCGAGCGGGCCGTCATTGCAGAGATGGACGACCTTCAGGCCCGAGGGCAGGGGCTTGTCGGCCTCCGCCAGGCGGCGGGCGATGTCCTCGGCGCTTTCGCGGCCGCGGGCGGCGAGGCGGCGAGCCAGCACCTCGGGCGAGGCGGTGATGTTGAGCGCCAGCAGGGACGGGAACGCCGCCTGCGCCTGGGTCAGCGCGGCGCGGGAGAAGTTGACGAGGCAGTCGACGCCGTCCGCGGCGTGGTCCTTCACCTCGATGGGCACGCCGTAGAAAAGGCCGTGGGCGCCCCAATGGGCGGCGAAGGCGCCGGCGCGGACCATGGCTTCGAACTCCGCGACGGTGGCGGGCCGATGGTCCTCTCCGCCCGAGTCGGGGGCGCGGGTGATGACCCGGCGCGCCAGGACCGTGCCGGGACGCGCGGCGCGGATGCCCGCCATGACGCTGTCCTTGCCGACGCCGGAAGGGCCGACGACGGCGATGACGCGGCCGACAGGTTGCGTCAAAGCGGTCATGCGGCGCGCGCGGGGGCGAAGCGGCCCATGTCGATTTCTCGGTCGCAAAGGCGCGCGCGGGCGGCGGCGTCGTGAAAGATGCCGACGATGGCGGCGCCGCGGGCCTTGGCCTCTTCGACCAGGGTCAGCACCACCTCGCGGTTGGCCGGGTCGAGGCTCGCGGTCGGCTCGTCGAGCAGCAGCGCCGGATAGGCGTGGGCGAAGCCGCGGGCGATGTTCACGCGCTGCTGCTCCCCCCCCGAGAAGGTGGTGGGGGAGAGGGGCCAGAGCCCTTGGGGAATGTTGAGCCGGGTCAGCAGCGCCTCCGCCCGCGCCGTCGCCTCCTCGGCCGAGACGCCGAGGGCGCGCAGGGGCTCGGCGACGACCTCGACCGTCGGCACGCGGGGCACGACGCGCAGGAACTGGCTGACGTAGCCGAGGGTCTCGCGGCGCAGGGCGATGATCTTGCGCGGCTCGGCGCCTCTCAGCTCGGTCCCGCCGATCCGGATCTCGCCCGAGCGCGCCAGATAGTTCCCGTAGATCATGCGCATCAGCGTGGACTTGCCGGCGCCCGACGGGCCGGTGAGCGCCACGCACTCGCCCGGGCGGACCGAGAGCGACACGTCGCTGAGCACCTCGATGACCGCGCCGGCCTGGTTGTGCAGGGTGAAGGTCTTGGAGACGCCGGAGAGTTCGATCATGGCTCAGACCTGCAGAACGGAACTGACGAGAAGCTGGCTGTAGGCGTGCTGCGGATCGTCCAGCACCTGGTCGGTGAGGCCGGCCTCCACCACGCGGCCGTCCTTCATGACCATCAGCCGGTCCGCCAGCAGGCGCACCACGGCCAGATCATGGGTGACGATGATCGCGGCGAGGCCCATGTCGCGCACGAGGCCGCGCAGAAGGTCCAGCAGCCGCGCCTGGACGGAGACGTCGAGTCCGCCGGTCGGCTCGTCCATGAACGCCAGGCGCGGACCGGTGACGAGGTTGCGGGCGATCTGCAGCCGCTGCTGCATGCCGCCTGAAAAGGCGGTCGGCCGGTCGTCCACGCGGCCGGCGTCGATCTCCACCCGCTCCAGCCAGTCGACGGCCTGGCCGCGGATGTCGCCGTAATGGCGCGCGCCGACGGCCATCAGCCGCTCGCCCACGTTGCCGCCGGCGCTGACTCCCATGCGCAGGCCGTCGCGGGCGTGTTGGTGGACGAAGGCCCAGTCCGTCCGGCCGAGCATCCGCCGCTCCGGCTCGGACATTTTCACCGTGTCCCGGGGCCCGTCGGCGCGGGTGTCGAAGATCACCTGGCCGGCATCCGGCGGCAGATGGCCGGCGAGGCAGTTCAGCAGCGTCGACTTGCCCGAGCCGCTTTCGCCGACCACGCCTAGGACCTCGCCCGGGTGCAGGTCGAAGGAGACGTCCTCGCAGCCCATATGGAGCCCATAGCGCTTGGTCACGCCGCGGACGGAGAGGAGAGGCGCGTCGCTCATGCCGCAGGCTCCGCCGCAGACTCCAACGGGGCCGAGAACTCGGTCGGCGAGAGCGTCAGATCCTCGATGCCGGAGACCATCCGCAGGCCCTGGGCCGCCGTCTCGGCCTTGATCGCGGCCCATTCGGCGTCGGCCATGAAGCCCTCCCACGCCGCCGCCATCTCCGCCGCGTCGCGCCAGGACAGCAGGTAGGCGAAGGCGGGCGCGCCGTCGGCCCGCCGCGTCTCCCACATGGCGAGGATGCGGAAGCCGTGGACGTCGCGCATGATCCGCGCGGCATGGTCGCGGAAGCGGTCGAGGAAGGCCTCGCGCGTGTCCTGGTAGAGCCCGTAGATGCGCATCTGATTGATCACGCGGCGTCTTCCTTTTGGTGGGGCGCGCCCTCGGGCCCCACATGCCCCGCCTCGCGCTGCGAGTCGCAATAGTCGGTGTCTGAGCAGACGAACATCCGGCCGCCCCGATCGTCGACGATCACCTCGTCGAGATAGGCGGCGCCGCAGCCGCACAGGGCGCAGCTCTGGTCTGGCTTGCTGGCCTCGAACGGGTGATCCTCGAAATCGAGGCTGACGACCCGGGTGTAGGGCGGCAGGGCGTAGATCCGCTGCTCCCGCCCCGCGCCGAACAGCTGGATGGCAGCCATGTCGTTCAGCTTGGAATTGTCGAACTTGGGGATCGGAGAGGGGTCCATGACGTAGCGGCCCTCGACCTTCACCGGGTAGTCGTAGGACGTGGCGATATGGCCGTGGCGGGCGATGTCCTCGTAGAGCTTGACGTGCATCAGCCCGTAGTCCTCGAGCGCGTGCATCTTGCGCGTCTCGCTCTCCCGCGGCTCCAGAAACCGCAAGGGCTCGGGGATCGGCACCTGGTAGACGAGGATCTGGCCATCGGTCAGCGGCGTCTCGGGGATGCGGTGGCGGGTCTGGATGACCGTCGCCTCGGGCGTCTTGGTGGTGGTCGCCACGCCCGCGGTCCGCTCGAAGAAGCTGCGGATGGAGACCGCGTTGGTGGTGTCGTCGGCGCCCTGGTCGATGACCTTCAGGCGGTCCTGGGGCGTCAGCACGGCGGCGGAGACCTGCACGCCGCCGGTGCCCCAGCCGTAGGGCATCGGCATCTCGCGCGAGGCGAAGGGCACCTGATAGCCGGGGATCGCCAGGCCCTTCAGGATCGCCCGGCGGATCATGCGTTTCGTTTGCTCGTCCAGGTAGGCGAAGTTGTACTCGCTCATTCCGCCGCCTCCCGCACCTGGACCGCGCCGGCGTCCTGGGCTTCGCGGCGCATCTTTCGCACGAGCTCCAGCTCCGCCTGGAAATCGACGTAGTGGGGCAGCTTGATATGCTCCAGGACCCCCGTCGCCTGGATGTTGTCGGCGTGGTAGAGCACGAACTCGGCGTCCTGGGCGGGGGCGCCGACATCGTCCTCTCCCAGCTCCTCCCACCGCAGGGCGCGGTCGACCAGGGACATGGAGATCGCCTTGCGCTCGCCGCGGCCGAAGACCAGGCCGTAGCCGCGGGTGAACTGTGGCGGCTCGGTCTTGGAGCCTTTGAACTGGTTGACCGTCTCGCACTCGGTCAGGACCACCTCGCCGATCTCCACCGCGAAGCCCAGCTCCGGCACGTCCATCTCCACGGTCACGGCGCCGGTGCGCAGCTCCCCCACGAAGGCGTGGGTGCGGCCGTAGCCGCGCTGGGTGGAGTAGGCGAGCCCCAGCGTGAAGCCCTCGTCCGAGCGGGTCAGGGCCTGCAGCCGCAGGGCCCGGTCCGCCGGCATCTCCAGCGGCTCGCGCGTCAGGTCCGGCGGCGGCGCGTCGTCCGGCGGCGCCTCCTCGATCAGCCCTTCGCGGTTGAGGAACTCCGTCACGTGCGGCACGTCGGCGGGGGCGGTCTCGCGCCTCGGCTCCTCCGGCGCCTCGCCCTCCGCGGCCAGGGCGAAGTCCAGCAGCCGGTGGGTGTAGTCGAAGGTCGGGCCCAGGACCTGCCCTCCCGGCAGATCCTTGAAGGTGGCGGAGATGCGCCGGTCGCAGGCCATCGCCCCGGTGCCCACGGGGCGCGAGGCGCCGAAGCGCGGCAGGGTGGCGCGGTAGGCGCGGATCAGGAAGATCGCCTCGATCAGATCGCCTCGGGACTGCTTGATCGCCAGCGCGGCGAGGTCGGGATCGTAGAGCGACCCTTCGGCCATGACCCGGTCGACGGCGAGCGACAGCTGCTCGCGGATCTGGGCGACGGAGAGCTCCGCCACGTCCGGATCGCCGCGCCGCTCCTCGGCCAGCCAGGCATGGGCGTTGCGGATCGCCCGCTCCCCTCCTTTGACGGCGACGTACATCAGGCGACCTCCGTCGTGCGCGGCAGCGCGGCGAGCCGGTCGCCGCAGGTGAAGATGAAGTCGAGGCCGAGCGGAAACAGCCGCCGATTGGCTTGGAAGGCGGCGGTTTCCGGCAGCGACAGCGCGGCGCGGTCCTTGATGCCGGGGCCGGTCAGCGTCGCGCCCTCGGCGCGCAGGTCCGCCCGTTCGACGATCAGGGTGGCGGATCGGTCGGGATGGCTCGGCGTGCCGACGGGAGAGGCAAAGAGCGGCATGAGATCCTCCCAGGCCCCCAGGGCGAACATCGCCCGA
>JBCCPD010000294.1:0-4984 GCA_039025075.1 Pseudomonadota bacterium
CGCGGCCCCCGCCCGCCGCGCCCTGGCCCCACCGGCCGGGGCCGCGGCGCCGCCGCGCGTGCGGGCGGGCGGGCGCGCTCCCGTCGCCGGGGGCCGCGTTTCGTCAGCCGGGGCGGGTGACCACCTTCACCGTGCCGTGCAGCGTGCGGTGGACGGGGCAGCGGTCGGCGATTTCGAGCAGGCGGGCGCGCTGGTCCGCGTCGAGATCGCCTTCGATGCGGATGACGCGTTCGAACCGGTCGATCTTGCCGTCGGTCCCCTCGGCGCAGCTGGCGCAATCGTCGGCGTGGAATTTGTCGTGCAGCACGTCGACGCTGATGCCGGTCATGGGCCAGCCCTTGCGGCGGGCGTACATGCGCACCGTCATCGTCGTGCAGGCGCCTAGCGCGGCCGAGAGCAGGCCGTAGGGCGTGGGGGCGGTGTCGCCGCCCCCGACGCTCGTCGGCTCGTCCGCGGCGAGGGCGTGGCGGCCGGCGAGGATGTCCTGGCGGAAACCGGCGGGGTCGGCTTCGGTCACGCGCACGACGCCTTCGGGGGCGCGGCCCGCCGGCGCGGCGGAGGGCGCGGCGAGGTCGACGTAGCGGCCGGCCCAGGCGGCGATGACCTCGGCGGCGTAGTCTGCGTCCTCGGCCCGGCTGAGCAGGTGGTCGGCGTCGTCGAGGGTGACGAAGCTTTTGGGGTGCTTGGCGGCGACGAAGATCTCCGTGGCGTTTTCGATCCCGACGGTCGCGTCGAGGGGCGCGTGCAGGATCAGGAGCGCCCTGTTCAGGCTGGCGATCTTGGGGGTCAGCGCGGCCGCGCGCACGTCTTCCACGAAAGCCTGGCGAATGGTGAAGGTCCGGCCTTGGAGGGTCACCTCGGCCTCGCCCTTGGCGGCGATCTCCTCCAGCTTGGCGCCGAAGGTGTGGACCACGTGGCCGGGGTCCGCCGGGGCGCCGAGGGTGACGACCGCTTTGACGCTGTCGAGCTCGGGCGCGGCGGCCAGCACCGCGGCGCCGCCCAGAGAGTGGCCGATGATCAGCGACGGGGCCTTGCCGGCGCCCTCCATCCACCGCGCGGCGGCGACCAAGTCGCCGACGTTCGAGGAGAAGCCGGTGTTGGCGAACTCCCCGCCGCTATGGCCCAGCCCGGTGAAGTCGAAGCGCAGCACCCCGATGCCGAGGGCAGAGAGACGCCCGGCGATGCGACGCGCGGCCGCGATGTCCTTGGAGCAGGTGAAGCAATGGGCGAAGAGCGCCCAACCGCGCGCCTCCCCCTCCGGCAGGTCCAGCCGCGCGGCCAGGGCGTCGCCCAGGGCGCCTTGGAACTCGATCTTCTCGCTGGGCATCCGACGGCCTCCTGCTGATCTTCGCGGCGCCTCAGGTGGCCCGCCCCGGAGCGCCGCCCAAGGGGAGTGACGCAGAGGTGAAGCCGTGAAACACCTTGGCGTCTCGTTCGCGAAAGGTCCCGCCCCGATGGTCGCCATTCCTTCGTCGCCCCGCGACGCCCTCGCCAACTTCCGCTCCGACACCCAAACGAAGCCGTCCCGCGCGATGCTGGAGACGGTGCTGACCGCCAAGCTGGGCGACGAGCAGGGCGCCGCCGATCCCACCACTCTGGCGCTGGAGGCGCGGGCGGCGGAGCTGCTGGGCAAGGAGGCGGCGGTGCTGCTGCCCTCGGGCACCATGTGCAACGAGATCGCCATCAACGTGCATTGCCGGCCCGGCGACGAGATCATCTGCGGCCGGAACTCCCATATCGTGGGCTATGAAGGCGGCGGGCCGGCGGCGTTGTCGGGGGTGATGATCCACCCGCTCGACGCGCCGCGGGGGCTGTTCACCGCCGATCAGGTGCGCGGCGCGGTGCGCTCGGGGTCGCGCTACGACGCCGTCTCGCGCCTGCTATGCGTCGAGCAGACGCTGAACATGGAGGGCGGCGTGGCGGCCCCCGCGGCGCTTCTGGCCGAGTGCGCCGCGGCGGCGAAGGAGGCGGGGCTGGCGACGCATATGGACGGAGCGCGGCTGATGAACGCCGCGGTGGCCTCGAACCTGCCCGCGGCCGAGCATGCGGCGCCGTTCGATACGGTCTGGCTGGACCTGACCAAAGGGCTCGGCTGCGCCGTTGGCGCGGTGCTGGCCGGCTCGGCCGAGTTCATCGCCCAAGCCTGGCGCGTGAAGCAGCGCTGGGGCGGGGCGATGCGCCAGTCGGGCGTGCTCTCGGCCATGGGGCTCTATGCGCTCGAGCGCAATGTCGAGCGGCTGGCCGAGGATCACGCCCGCGCCGCCCGGGTGGCGGAGCATCTGCGCGGCCTCGCCGGCGTGGCGGAGGTGCTGCCGGGCGACACCAACATCGTCATCTGGGAGCTGGCCGAGGGCGCGCCCGACCCGGACGAGGTCGTGGCCCGGATGCAGGCGCACGGAGCGCTGATCGGCGCGGTGGGGCCGCGGCGGCTTCGGGCGGTGACGCATCTCGACGTGGACGATGCGGCGGAGGCGGTGCTCCGGGACGCTCTGACGGCCGTGCTGGGTTGAGATTCCGAGGGTCTCGCCTCCGGGGCATCGAGCCCCCCCCGGAATCGAGAGGGGGCTCGCGCGCTTCGCGCGGGCGCCTGGGACGGCAGGCGTCGGTCTGGCTTCTAGGAAGAACGCCGTTTGCTGAGGAAGAGCCGCAGGGGCTCTTGCTCGAGCGTTCGCCGAATCGCCGCGCGCCTCAAGGCCGAGCCGGCCTGAAGAAGGCCGGTCGCTTCGCTGCGCTGCGCGAGCCTTGACCCGCACGACGATTCGGCTGGCGCCAGGCTGGCGGCGGAGCGCTCGGTCCGCCGCCGCGTACGGCGGGTTTCAACCCGCTGAGCGCGGTCGATCCCGTCGGGGCGCGACCGCTCCGCTCAATCGGCCTTGAACGCCTCGCCCTCGATCTCGAACAGGAGCGCGGGGTTGGCGAGCTTGATGTCCTCGATCCAGGTGCTCGCCGGCTTGTGGTCGCCGAAGACCTCGGCGCGGACCTTGCGGCCCAGCGCCACCTCGCCCTCGGGCACGCAGAGGGTGACGATCTTGACGATGTCCCCGACCTCCATGCCGCCGGCCTTCACGCAGTTGACGAAGTTCACCATGGCCTGGCGCATCTGCGCCTCCAGCCCCTCGGCGATTTCGCCGTCCGGCGTCACGCCGACCTGGCCGGAGATCACCAGCCGCGTGCCCGACCCGTGCCGCACCACATGGGTGTAGTTGCCCAGGGGGGCCGCCACGTCGCCCGGTTGAATCCAATCCGCCATCGCCTCGTCTCCTCGTTTCGGCCTACTCCGACCACGTCTTGCGGGGCGGGCTCTTGATCTCGATCTGCACGCAATCCTCCAACGCGGTGGAGCCGTGGACCACGCCCGGAGGGTGGCGCCAGACGTCGCCCGGCCCCACCTCGAACTCCTCGCCGCCGATATGCATGCGCATGCGGCCGGAGATGAGCGTGGCCACGCTTTCGTGGTCGTCATGCTGGTGGGGCGGGTCCACGAGGCCCTTGGCGCGGATGGCTCGGACGACGACGAAGTCCTTCGTGGTCATCAGCTCCTCCACCCACAGCTCGCCTTGCTCTAGGTGGCCCTCGATGGCGCCGACCTTCAGCTTGGGGATGTCGGCGGCCTTGCGGAAGACGCCGGCGAAGGCTTCGAGGGCGCGTGCGGGGTCGAGATCGCCTGAGTCGTTCGGCGGCATCGCGGGCTCCTTCAGAACTTGCCGTGCTTCAGATAGGCCTCCTGCGGGTCCATGCCCCCGCGGATCGCCGTGCGGATCGCGCTTTCGGTGGCGATGGCGTTCTCCGCCTCGGTCACGACCTCCTCCACGATGGCCTTGGGGATGCGCACCAGGCCATCGCGGTCGCCCAGCATGAAGTCGCCCGGTTCGATGTCCACCTCGCCGATGCGGATGGGGACGTTCACGGCGGCCGGCAGCCACCAGCCGACGATGTCGCGGGGGGTGAAGCCGTGGTGCCAGGTCTGGAACCCCAGCTCGATCAGGAATTCGGCGTCGCGGATCATGCCGTCGGCGACGGCGCCGCGGACGCCCTTGTCGCGCAGGGTCTCGGCGGAGAGCTCGCCCATATGCGCCACGGTGGAATCGTTCGGCTGGTTCACCCAGACATGGCCGGCGGGGCACTGGGACAGCAGCCCGGTCCAGGCGAGCAGCGTTTCATGCGCGTCCGCCGTGGGGTCGACGCGGCCGAGGATGGTGAAGGCCGGCCCGGCCATGCGCCGTTCGGGCATCAACGGGCGCAGGCGGGGGGGCAACGTGAAATCCCGCAGGCCTTTGGCGCGCATGACGTCGTGCACGACGCCGGTGTAGCAGCCGGCGAGCCGCTCGGTGATCCGGTCCGTCTCGCTCATGGTCTCCCCCTCAGGCGGCCGGCAGGCAGGCGGGGCCCAGCGGCTCGAACGTCTTGTAGGTCAGGATGAACTCCTGGTGGCCGAGCGCTTCGGAGCGGGTGCGGGCGCCCGCCGCGGTCGCCAGGGTCCTGTCGAAGATCTCCTCTCCGACCTCGGCGAGCGGAGCCCCGCGCAGAACCCGGCCGGCGTCCACGTCCATGTCGTCGGCCATGCGCGCGTAGGTCTCGGGGTTGGCGCAGATCTTGATCACCGGAGAGATCGCCGAGCCGACGACCGATCCGCGCCCGGTCACGAAGTAGGTGAGGTGGGCGCCGCAGGCCATCAGCTCCGCGATCTCGGCGTTGTCGTTGATGTTCGGGAAGCCGAAGCGGACCTCTCCGTCGGGCACCACGTCGAGCAGGTAGAGCCCGCCGCGGGGCGGCACGTCTCCGGGCTTGAGCAGGCCTGAGATGCGCGAGGCGCCGGACTTGGCGTAGGCGCCGAGGCTTTTTTCCTCGATGGTGCTGAGCCCGCCTTCGGCGTTGCCGGCGGCGAAGCTGCCGTAGCCGAGGGTCGCGTAGTAGCGCGCGGCCTTTTCGACCGAAGCGCGGAGCGCCTCGGCCAGCTCCGGCGTTTCCGCCCGGTCGGCCATGA
>JBCCPD010000295.1:0-4982 GCA_039025075.1 Pseudomonadota bacterium
CCGCGCGCCGGCACGGCGCCTGCCGCGTCAGCGGCGCCCCGGCCTGGCCGGGGCGGTCCGGCGGCGGGGCTTCGGACGCGCCGCCTCACCCCTCGATCAGCCAGACGTCCTCGGCCGAAAAATCCTCCGCCCGCAGGCCGTCGAAGCGCAGCCGCTCGCCATCGTCCAGCCGCAGCCGAGCCCCCGCCGGCCGATCCGTCCAGCGCAGCTCATGCAGCGCCTCGGCGCTCTGCCCTTCCAGCCGCAGTTTGTCCCGCCCCGGCCGGAAATCGAACACCCGGTCCGAGCCGTCGCCCGAGACATGCACGAACACGTCCCGCCCGAACCCGCCGAGAAGCCGGTCGTCCCCCTCCCCGCCCTCGATCCGATCGCGTCCGCCGCGTCCCTCCAACCGATCGTCGCCGCCCTCGCCCTGCAGACGGTTGTCAGCGTCATCGCCCTGCATAACGTCGTCGGCCGGGCCGCCCCGCAGGCTCTCGATATCGATCAGCCGGTCGCGATCTCCCCACCCGTCCCGCGCCCAGCCGCGCGCCAAGTCCGCCCGCACGCCCGCCTTTCCGCCCAGCGCCGCGTCGCGCAGATAGTCCGCCCGGTCCGCCCCGCCGCGCCCATCGATCCGATCCGCGCCCGCGAACCCCCGCCAGCTCTCGAAGGGCTGCGCGCCGCCCGACAGGCGGTCGTCCAGCAAGGTCCCCGAGACCTCCTCGATCCCCCGCAGCCGATCCCGGTCTCCGAAGCTGTCCCGCGCCTCCCCCGCCTCCAGATCCACCTGCACGCCGGACGGCCCGTTCTCCAAATGGTAAAGGACCGCGTCGTAGCCCCCTCGCCCGACGATCAGGTCGGCCCCCGGTCCGCCGGCGAACCCCTCCCATTCGGCCCCTCCGCCCCCGCGCAGCCGGTCGTCCCCCGCCGCGCCGAGCACCGAGGCGATGCCGACCAGAGAATCGCGCAACCCCTCCCCCCGCGCCACGCCCAAGGCGAGATCCACCCTCACCGCCAGGTCGAGCCCCGCATAGGACAACGCGCCGTCGCCGGCCCCGGCGACCACCACGTCGCGCCCCAGCCCCGGCAGAAACGCCGCGCCGCGGCCCGACGCCGACAGCAGATCGTCCCCCGCGCCGCCCATCAGAACGTCGCGCCGCCCGCCGCCGCCGTAGAGCCGATCGTCGCCCTCGCCCCCGTCGAGCCGATCCGTCCCCGCCCCTCCTCGCAGCCGGTCCGCGCCGGGGCCTCCGCTCAACGAGTCGCGCCCCGCGCCGCCCTGCAGCCGATCCTCGCCGTCCCCGCCGAACAACCGGTCGCTCCCGCCCAGGCCGTGCAGCCGGTCGCCCCCGCCCAGGCCCCGCAACGCGTCCCGCTCCGCCCCGCCGAACAGCGCGTCGGCCTCCGGTCCGCCCCGCTGCGCAGCAGGGGCGGGCGCGGCCATGAACGCGGCGTCGCGGTCGGCGGAGGGCATCGGTCCTGCGGGCTCCCGAAGGCGAAACGAACCCCGCACACATGCCGCGCAAGGATTAACGAAAACTTTCGCCGAAGCCCCCGCTTTGCGTTTCGGTCCGAGACAGGTTGCGCCCCGCCGACGCCTCGCCTATATCGCGTTCAGACATAGCGGCGGGCTTGCTTCCGGGCAGGCTCGACCGGACCGAAAGGGCGGGCCGCTGGGTCCGCCCTTCGGCGTTTCGGCACCCCCGTGCCGCGCCCGGCGCCCCGGCCCCGCCACCAGCTGGAGGAGCGGCCTTGGCCGACCTGATCGCCAAAGCCCCGATGGACCGGCGCCTCGCCGACGTGATCCGCCCGACCGTCGAAGGCATGGGCTACGAGCTGGTGCGCGTGCGCTTTCAAGCGGGGGGCAAGTCCATGACCGTCCAGATCATGGCCGAACGCGCCTCCGACGGCGGCATGGAGGTGGAGGATTGCGCCCAGCTGTCCCGAGCCCTCTCCGCCGCCCTCGACGTCGAGGACCCCATCGACGGCGCCTACGCGCTGGAGGTTTCCTCCCCCGGCATCGACCGCCCCCTCACCCGCCTCAAGGACTTCGACCGCTTCGAAGGCTGGGAGGCGCGGGTCGAGACCGAAGAGCTCATCGACGGCCAGAAACGCTTCAAAGGCATCCTCTCCGGCATCGACGAGGAAGCGGACGAGGTCCTCATCGAGATCGACCAAGGCGTCGTCGGCCTCAAGTTCGACTGGCTCGCCGACGCCAAGCTGATCCTGACCGACGACCTGATCGCCGAGTCCCTCAAGGCCCGCAAGGCCGCCGGGCTCGCGCAAGACATCGACGCGGCGGAGTTCGACGAGATCGAAGAGGACGCCGACAACGACGCAGACGAAGACGCCAAGCGCGCCGCCAACTGAGCCGCGCAGAGGAGGAGCAAGAACATGGTCAGCGCCAACAGGCTCGAACTGCTGCAGATCGCCGACGCGGTCGCGCGCGAGAAGCTCATCGATCGCGAGCTGGTGATCGAAGCGATGGAGGACAGCCTCGCCAAGGCCGCCCGCTCCCGCTACGGCGCGGAATACGACATCCGCGCCGTCATCGACCGCAAGACGGGCGAGCTCTTCATGTCCCGCGCCCGCGAAGCGGTCGAGGAGATCGAGAACCACTTCACCGAAATCCTCATCGAGGACGCCCGCGCCATGAACCCCGAGGCGGAGGTCGGCGACTTCATCTCCGAGCCCTTGCCGACCATGGAGTTCGGCCGCATCGCCGCCCAGACCGCCAAGCAGGTCATCGTCCAGCGCGTGCGCGAGGCGGAGCGCGAACGCCAGTACGAGGAATTCAAGGACCGCGTCGGCGAGATCATCAACGGCATCGTCAAGCGCGTCGAATACGGCAACGTCATCGTCGACCTGGGCCGGGGCGAGGGCGTGATCCGCCGCGACCAGCTCATCCCGCGGGAGATGTATCGCAACGGCGACCGCATCCGCGCCTTCATCCGCGACGTGCGCGAAGAGGTCCGCGGCCCCCAGATTTTCTTGTCGCGCACCGCCCCCGAATTCATGGCGGAGCTCTTCAAGATGGAGGTTCCCGAAATCTACGACGGCGTCATCGAGGTGAAGGCCGTCGCCCGCGACCCCGGCTCCCGCGCCAAGATCGGCGTGATCTCCTACGACGGCGGCATCGATCCCGTCGGCGCCTGCGTCGGCATGCGCGGCTCCCGCGTCCAGGCGGTGGTCTCCGAACTCTCCGGCGAAAAGATCGACATCATCCCCTGGAACGAGGACGCCGCGACCTTCATCGTCAACGCCCTCCAGCCGGCCGAGGTCGCCAAGGTCGTCATGGACGAGGACGCCCGCCGCATCGAGGTGGTGGTCCCGGACGAGCAGCTCTCCCTCGCCATCGGCCGCCGCGGTCAGAACGTGCGCCTCGCCTCGCAGCTCACCGGCTGGGACATCGACATCCTCACCGAGGAGGAAGAGTCCGCCCGCCGCCAGGCCGAATTCGCCGAGCGCACCAAGATGTTCATGGACGCCATGGACATCGACGAGTTCTTCGCCCAGCTCCTTGTCTCCGAAGGCTTCACCAACCTCGAAGAGGTCGCCTATGTGGAGCTCGACGAGCTCACCGGCCTCGACGGCGTCGACGAGGAGACCGCCGAAGAGCTTCAGGCCCGCGCCAAGGACTGCCTCGAAGCCCTCAACGCCGAGGCCGTCGCCAAGGCCAAGGAGATGGGCCTGACCGACGATCTGGCCGAGTTCGAAGGCCTCGGCGCCCAGATGCTTCTCGCCCTCGCCAACGACGGGGTTCTGACGCTCGAGGATTTCGCCACCTGCGCGGATTGGGAGCTGGCCGGCGGCTGGACCGTCATCGACGGCAAGCGCCACAAGGACGACGGCTCCCTCGAGCCTTTCGACGTCTCCCTCGAAGAAGCCCAGGCCATGGTCATGCGCGCCCGCCTGCAGCTCGGCTGGGTCACCGAAGAGGACATCGCCGCCGCGGCCGCCGCCGAGCAGGAGGGCGAGACCGAAGAGGAGACGGCCGAGGCCTGAGCGCCTCGGCCGAACCAGGCGATGCCCAGGGGCGGCGCGCGCAAGGAACGCAACGGGCCGGAGCGGCGCTGCATCGTCACCGGAGAGAGCGGGCCGAAGGCCCCCCTCATCCGCTTCGTGCTCGGCCCGGACGGCGCCCCCGTCCCGGACCTCGCCGAAAAGCTCCCCGGCCGCGGCATGTGGCTCACTGCCACCCGCGCCGCGGCGGAGGCGGCGGTGAAGAAGCGGGCCTTCGCCCGCGCCGCCCGCGCGCCCGTTGAAACGCCCCCCGACCTCCCGGACATCCTGCATCGCCTTCTGGCCGAGCGCGCCGTCCAGGCGGTGTCCCTCGCCCGCAAGGCGGGGCTCGCCGTCGCCGGGTTCGAGAAGGTGAAGGCGCGCCTCCAGAGCGGCCCCGCCGGCGCCCTCTACGAAGCCTCCGACGGCTCCGGAGCCCAGCGCGCCAAGCTGCGCCCCATGGCCGGCGACGCGCCGATCGTCGCCGTGCTCACCGCCGACGAACTCGGGTTGGCTTTCGGCCGCGCATCTGTGATACACGCCGCGCTGGACTCAGGCGGCGCTGCGTTGCGCGCCCTTCGCGAGTCGCAGCGTCTCTCCGGCTTCAGGGCCGGGCCCGACGCCGCCGGGGGCGCGGCGAACGATCAGACCTTCTCTCCGGACGATCCGGTCCGGCACTGAAGACGGCCCGCGCGTGGGCCCCTTGGATATACGGGTCCCGTCCGGGGGCCCCGCGATGGACGGCAGGTATAGACGACACATGGACGGCAACGAAAAGACCGGCGGCACGATGAGGACCCGCGGCGCTGGGGCGGGCCCCGGCGGGCCGTCGCGCGTCAAGCAAAGCTTCAGCCACGGCCGGTCCAAATCCGTGGTGGTCGAAACGAAGAAGAAGCGCGTCCTCAAGCCCAAGGACGACGCCGCCCGGCCCGCGGCCCCCGCCGCCAAGCCCGCCGCCGCCAAGCCCGCCGCGGCCGCGCCCGCCGAAACCGCGCCCG
>JBCCPD010000296.1:0-4979 GCA_039025075.1 Pseudomonadota bacterium
GCGGCCACTTGGCTGCCATCCCAGGCCACCAGGATCCGCTGCGCCACGCTCTCCCCGCTCCAGCCGTCCGGAACCACCATCACCGGCCGGCCCGAGCCGAACAGCGCCCCTTCGAACGCCGCTTCCGCCAGGCTCGCGTCGCCGCCCCCGGTCGGACCCGTGACGCACAGATCCGCATGCCGGCCCGCCCGCGCCACAGCATCCTCCAGCCCAGGCCCGCTGTTGGCGGCCCAGCGGGCGTCCGGGCTCAGCCCCGCCGCCTCGATCCGTCCGCAGGCGGCGTCGGCCAGGGCCTTCGCCTCCGCCCGCGTCTCATCGATTCGCGCCAGATCCACCGCCATCTCGCCGCCTGGCGCCGCATAGACGCCCACGTCCGGCTGGCGCGTCAGCGCCACGGCGACCAGATGCGCGTCCCAGGCCCGCGCCGCGCCGCAGGCGAAGTCGAGCCGCGCCTGGCTGGCCTCGGCCGCGTCGATGAAGCAGGCGATGGTGCGGAAACCCATGGGGAGCCCTCCTGAAGCGTTTCGGCCTTGGCGCAACCTGCGGCCGCGGGGCGCGCCATGCCTTGCGCTGCATCAACTCAGCGCCAGTCGTGCGCCGGCCGCCTCACGTCGCCGCGCCGAAACCCTCCAGAAACGCGGTCAGGTTCTCCCCCAGCTCAGGGCAAAGATAGCCGCCCTCCTGCACCGCGACCGTCGGCAGGCCGAGCCCGGCGATCGCCGCCCCGATCCGCGAAAACCCAGGCGTGGTCACCGAAAGACCCTTCAGCGGATCGCCCTCGAACGCATCGAGCCCCAGCGCCACGATCAGAACGTCTGGCGCGAAGGCCTCGATCCGTCGGAACGCCGCCCCCTCAAGCGCGGCCAGATAGGCGTCGTCGGAGGTCCCCTCGGGCTGCGGCAGGTTGAGGTTGAACCCCGCCCCGTCGCCCTCCCCCCGCTCATGGGCATGGCCCCAGAAGAACGGGTAGTAGTCGACCGGATCGCGATGCAGCGACACCGTCAGCACGTCCCGCCGCGCGTAGAAGATGCCCTGGGTGCCGTTCCCATGGTGCACGTCCACGTCGAGGATCGCCGCACGGCGCCCCGCCCTCAGCAGCGCCTCCGCCGCGATGGCGGCGGAGTTGAGAAACGAAAACCCTCCCGCCATGTCCGCATACGCATGGTGCCCCGGCGGCCGGCACAGCGCATAGGCCCAGCGCTCGCCCTCGCGCACCAGCTCGGCCGCCGTCAGGGCCGTCTGCGCCGACCAATAGGCCGACTCCCAGGTATGCGCGTCGATCGGGCAGGCCGTGTCCGCCTGGTGCCAGCCGGCGAGCCCCACCGGTCCGCTCGGCCGCGTGCCCGGAATGCGCGCCGGGTGCATGTTCGGGATCACCTGCTCCGACGCGCCCTCCATGGCGATCCACCGCCCATGGATCGTCTGCAGGAACTCGATGTAGTCGGGCGCGTGGATCGCCGCGATGGGGGCGAGCCCGTAATCCGCCGGCCCGATCAGCTCCGCCCCTGCCGCGCCGAGGCCCGCCAGCAGCCGCTCCACCCGCTCCGGCGCCTCCGGGTTCGGGGCGACGGCGCCGCTGCGGATGAACGAGGCGGGGTCATGGGCTTTCTGGCGAGGGTCGAAGACGGCTTTCATCGCGGGCGCTCCTGCAGGATCGCTGGGCCGGGGCGGCGCCAGGATCCGCTCACATAACCGATGGACCGCCGCCGGGGCGATGCGGATCGTCGAAACGCCTCGCCCCGTGTTCCGCCGTCGCAAGGTCGTCTCGCCTCGCCTCGGCCATTCGGGCGGCCCCGGAGTCTTGGACACTCGGATCGACAGGGCCGGTCCGTCGCTCAGAACACCTCGAACGCCCTCCGAGAACGGCGTTGCCAGCCCGCGGGGCCCATGGCAGCGTCGACAGGAGCGGCGCGCATTCGAAGAAAATCGGTTTGGATCATGCCTTCGGTGTCTCGGACCATTTCGAAGAACGACGAAATGGCCGGCCGCAAGGACGGCGAAGTCACGCCGGAGGGTCGCGCCCACTATTTCGCCGTAGGCGAAAGCGCCATGAGGTCGATCCGGCAGATCCTCGGCGATCTCGTTCCGCTGACGATCCTGGATCTGCCCTGCGGCCACGGCCGCGTCGCGCGGCATCTGACCGCCCGGTTTCCGGAGGCCGAGCTCTTCGTGGCCGATCTGAACGAGGACGGCGCCCGCTTCTGCGCGGCGGAGCTGGGGGCCGAGGCGCTGACCTCCACGCCCGACTTTTCGGCCCTCGACTTCGGCCGTCGCTTCGATCTGATCTGGGTCGGATCCTTGGTCACTCATTTGAACGCGCCGGCGACTCAGGCCTTCCTCGGCTTCGTCGCCCGGCACCTGACGGACCGAGGCCGGGCGGTCGTCACCGCCCATGGCGCGCTCGTGGCCGGGCGCATGATGGGCCGACGCGAAGCCCCGAGAAGCCTGATCCGTCGGCGCGGCTCCCTCTACGGCATCTCGCTCCCCGACACCGAGGGCCTTTGCCGGGACTATTTCGCCACCGGCTACGGGTACCGCAATTATCCCTATGCCGACGATTACGGCGTTTCGATCTGCACGGAGCCGTGGATGCGCGCGGCCGCCGCGGCCGCGGGCCTGGAGACGACCTCGTTCGTCGCCCATGCCTGGGACAACCACCAGGACGTCTACGGCCTGGCTCTCGCCGCCTAGGCCGCCCGGCCCATAGCGGTTCGTGATCGAGAGCGGGGCGGCGACCGTCCCGGGCCCCGCCCGGCAGGCCGCCTCAGGCGCCCAGCGCGTCCAGATCGTCCAGGAACGCGTCGATATCGCCGTTGGTCTTCTCCAGCATCGCCGCAAATTCCTGCCGCTGGGTCTGCAGCAGCGAAATGCCCAACGCCGTGATGTCCACCAGCTTGGGGCCGGCGCCGGTCCGGTCCGTCACCAGCCACTCCACCTCGCGCCCGTCGACGCCGGCGCCGCGGGCGATCGACACCACCACCACGCCCTTCGCACCGAAATCGACGGAGTGGGAGACGGTGATGTTCTGCCCCTCATAGTCGAGCAGCAGCTCCACATAGGTGCGCGCCACGTATTCCAGCAGGCTCTCCTGGAACCGCGCCTTCTGGGCGTCGGTCATGTCCCGCCAGGCCGCGCCCATGACGAAGCGCGTCACCAGCGGCACCGCGGCGTAGCGCTCGAAGAGGTCGCGGAAACGAACCTTCTGCTCCGCGTCGGAGAGGCCCGAGGTCACCAGCTCCGTCAGCTCCTCCGCCAAAGCGCTCACGAACGTTTCGGCCACGCCGGCGTCGAGCGCCCGCGCGGGCGAGGGCAGCCCGGCGGCCGCGGCGACGGCGCCCGCGCCGGCCAGAAGGGACCGGCGGTCCATAAGGCCGCGCCGGCCGGCGCCGATGACGGAGGTGCGGGAAAAGCTCATCACGGGACCCCTGCCTGTCGTTTGCAACACATCATGTCCATGGAGCGCGACGCGCGCCAGACCCGATCAATCGTCGAAGACGTCCACGACGCCCTCGTCCGTCAGCCCGCCGGCCACCTGACGGCGGCGCAGCTGCAGATAGCCCGTGCGCGCCGCCACATAGCTGTCGGCGGACTCGTAAAGCACCCGATCCAGGACTTCCATGTTGTCCGCTCGGACGTCGACGACGCGCAGCCCGAGCGCGCCGTAGCCGACCGCCTCGAGGACCGGCACGCCGGTGATCAGGTTGAACGGATCGAGCGCGATCTGCACCACCGTGCCCACCGCGTCGCGCGAGGTGGACGGGCCCAGCAGCGGCAGCTCCATATACGCGCCTTCTTCGATCCCCCAGCGGGCGAAGGTCACGCCCAGATCGGTGCGCTCCATCGGCAGGCCGAACTCCGTGGCCGGGTCCAGCACGCCGCCGCCCAGCACCGCGTTGATGCCGAACCGGCCCACGGCCCGCCCTGCGGCGGCGGCGTCGCCCTGCAGCACCCGGTTCACGAAGATCGCCGGCATCGCCAGCATGTCGAGCGCGTTGGACGCCACCAGCTTGACCGCGCCCGGCACCGCCTCCTGATACCCGCGCGCGGCGGGCCGGATCAGCACCGTGTCCCAACCCTTGTTGAACTCATGCACGTCCCGGTTGGTCGCCTCGTAGGGGTCGTTGACGAAGGCTTCGTCCCCGCTCGGCGCCGAGGCGCAGGCCGATGTCAGCAGCGCGCCGATCACGAGGGCGAAGCGGGCAGGTCTCATCTGGGTCGCGCTCCTGACGCAGAGGGCAGACACGCCCCCGTTCGACTCAAACCCGAGCGGCTGCAGGCGCACAACCTGCAAATAGGGCGGGCCGCCGGCGCTTGCAATCCGGCGGCGGACCGGCGCCGAGACGCGGAAAGCTTTGTTGCCTCGGGGGAACAAGGCCGAGAGCGCCGGGCCATTAGTCTGGCGTGAACGCGGGCGGATGTCGTATAGCGCCGCAACGGTTCGGCGATCGCCGGGCGCGCCGCGGCATCCTCCGCGGGCGCGTCCGGCGCTCGCCCTCGGGACGGCGGCGAGGCCGCTTCAAGGGGTGCGGCAAGGGGACGGCGAACGGCATGGCCAGCAGAGGCGCGCCTCGGAACGGACGGGAAGAGCTTCGCGCGGTCCTCGGAGAGGGCCGCAGGCTGTTCCTGTCCGTGGGTCTTTTCAGCATGTTCGTGAACCTGCTGATGCTGACCGGCCCGATCTACATGCTGCAGGTCTACGACCGCGTGCTCGCCAGCCGGTCGGAGCCGACGCTGGTCATGCTGACCCTCATCGTCTCCTTCATGTTCCTGATGATGGGCGTGCTCGACTACGCCCGCGGCCGCGTCCTGGCCCGCGCCGGCGCGCGCTTCCAGGCCCGGCTCGACAACCGCGTGTTCGAGGCGATTCTTCGCCGTTCGGTCTCTCCGGTGGAACGGGCGCGTCCCGCCACGGGCCTCCGCGACCTCGAATCGATCCAGCGCCTGTTGTCCGGCCCCGCGCCCTTCGCCTTCTTCGACGC
>JBCCPD010000297.1:0-4966 GCA_039025075.1 Pseudomonadota bacterium
ACGCCGCCCTCGCCGCTGGTGGCGCAGGCGGACGATCCGGTTCCCGCCGTCTCCTCCGACGCCGCCGAGGCGCCGGAGACGCCGACGCCCCCGGACCAGCCCCCCGCGGCGCCGGAGGCCGCGACGACGCAGATCGTGACGGAGGCCGACGAAACCTCGGAACGGGACGCGCCGGCGCCCGTCGCCTCGGCCCTGCCGGTGGGACGGCCCGACGTGATCCCGCCGGAGGCCGCGCCGGAGCGGTCCGATTCCGAAAGCCCGCCCGAGCGCGTCGCCGCGGCGGAGCCGGAGCGCGCGCCCGCGCCGCAGCCGGAGACCGAGCGCCAGCAGACCGCCCAGGCCCCCGCCGCCCCGGCGCCGACGTCGCCGAGCAACGCCCCGCGAGGTCGGACGCTGACCCGAGGCGAGATCGAGGGGATCAGGGCGCGTTTCGAAAATGCTTGGCGGCCCAGCCCGCTCCTTGGCCTCGAACGGTACGAAGAGCTTGTCGTCGTCCTTCGTGTTCAGCTCGACCGATCTGGCAAGATCGTTGGACGTCCAACCGTCATTGCGCCAAACCCGGTGCCTGACGGTCGGTGGCAGCGCGCCATAGATGTGGCGATGCGCGCTGTCGGACGAATCTCGAGGGAGTCATTTGAACTGCCCGTCGAGAGCTATGGCGACTGGCGTGAGATGGATCTCGTATTTGATCCTAGCAAAGGACTTCAATGGGGAGGAGGGACCTGATGGCGCTCAAACACTTCGCGGCGGCCGCACTTGGTGCCGTTCTGGCGCTCGGTCTGTTCGCGGCGCCCGTCGCCGCGCAGGCGCCCCTTCGGATCGTCATCACCGAGGGCGTGATCGAGCCGATGCCCATCGCGCTGCCGCGCATCCAGGCGAGCCCCGACGCCGCGGTGCTGGCCGAGGAAGTGCGCAACGTCGTGATCTCCGACCTCTCGGGCTCCGGCCTCTTCCGGATCATCGACGAGGCCGCCTACCTGTCGGACGGCGGATCGGTCGACGCGCGCCCCAACCTCGACAACTGGCGCGTGATCAACGCCGAGGCGCTGGGCGTCTCGGACGCCGCGCTCGACCCCGACGGACGGCTGGCGGTGCGCTTTCAGCTTTGGGACGTGTTCCAGGGCGGCCCCTTGGGCGACGGCATCATCGTGCGCGCCGCCCCCGGAGACGCGCGTCGCATCGGCCACAAGATCGCCGACGCCATCCACCTCGCCCTGACCGGAGAGCCCGGCTATTTCGACAGCCGCCTCGCATTCGTGGCCGAGAGCGGGCCGAAGGGCGACCGCGCCAAGCGCATCGCGGTGATGGACTACGACGGCGCCAACGTCCGCTACCTGACCGACGGCCGCGCCTTGGTTCTGACGCCGCGCTTCTCGCCCCAAGGCGACCGGATCGTCTACATCTCCTACGCCACCGGAGAGCCGAAGGTGGTGATCCAGGACGTCGGGAGCGGCGCCTCCGAAGTGCTGGGCGCGTTCCCGGCGATGAGCTTCGCGCCCCGCTTCTCCCCCGACGGCAGCCGCGTGATCATGTCGCTCGCCGACGGCGGCAACACGGACCTCTACGAGATGTCGCTGGCCACGCGGCAGCTGCGCCGCCTGACCTCCGGCCCGGGGATCGAGACGGCGCCGTCCTATTCGCCCGACGGAACCCAAGTCGTCTTCGAGTCCGATGCCGGCGGGTCCCAGCAGCTCTACGTCATGTCCGCATCCGGCGGCCCCGCGACGCGCATCAGCTTCGGCGAGGGGCGCTACGGCACGCCGGTCTGGTCCCCCCGCGGCGATCTGATCGCCTTCACCAAGATCCTCTCGGGCCGCTTCCACGTGGGCGTCATGCGCGCCGACGGGTCGAACGAGCGGCTGCTGACCGCCTCCTTCCTCGACGAGGCCCCGACCTGGTCCCCCAACGGGCGGGTCCTCAAGTTCTTTCGCGAAACGCCGGGACCGCAGGGCGCGCCCGCGGTCTGGCGCGTGGACGCCAACGGGCGCAATCTGCGCCGCGTGCCGACGCCGGGGGCCGCGTCGGATCCCTCCTGGTCGCCCCTCCTGCCCTGAGGGCCGGCCGACCTGAGACCCCAGGGGCCGCCCATGGCGGGCCGCCCCCTTCGGAGACGTAAAGAGATGACGCTGTCCGGACGCTTCGCCGCCCTCGCCTTCGCCGCGCTTCTGGCCGCCTGCTCGCAGACCCAGCCCGAGGAGGCGGCGCCGCCGACCGACGCCTCCGCCGGCGCGACGCTCGATCCCGCCTCGGTCGCCTTCTTCCAAAGCCGGATCGGCGACAAGGTCTTCTTCGCCACCGACAGCGCTCTGCTGGACGCGTCGGCCCAGGCGACGCTCCGGGCCCAGGCGGGCTGGCTGATCGCCAATCCCGCCCGCTCGGCGGTGGTCGAAGGCCATGCGGACGAACGGGGAACGCGGGACTACAACCTGGCGCTGGGAGCGCGCCGCGCCTCGGCGGTGCGCAACTTCCTGGTGGGGGAGGGCGTGCCGGCAGGCCGCCTGCGCTCCGTCACTTTCGGCAAGGAGCGGCCTGAGAGCCTGTGCTCCAACGAAAGCTGCTGGAGCCTGAACCGACGCGGCGTGACCGTGATGGCCGACGGGCCGACGAGCTAGGCCGATGGCGCGGCGTCTGATCCCGGCCCTGTGCCTCGGCGCCGCGCTGGCGGCGCCGGACGCGCCGCTCGCCCAAGCCGGAGGAGCCACGGCGGCGCAGGTGCAGGCGCTCGAGGAGGAGGTGCGCCGCCTCACCGGCCGCATTCAGGAGCTGGAGTTCCGTCTCAAGCAAATCGCCGACGACGCGGCCTTTCGGCTGAACGATCTCGACTATCGTCTGACCGAGCAGGAAGGGGGCGACCCGACCTTGCTGAGCGAGCCCGTGCCGCTTGGCGGGGGCGCAGGCGCATCGGCGGGCGGCGCCCCGGCCGTGGCGGTCAGCGAGCGCGTGGCGATGGACGAGGCCGTCGCCGCCCTGCAGGCCGGCGATGCCGAGGACGCCAGACTGCGCCTTCTGAGCTTTCTGGCGCAGTATTCCGACGGACCATTGACGGCCGAGGCGGAGCATTGGCTGGGCCAGGCGGAGTTCGCCCGCGGCGACTACCGCGCCGGGGCGCGGACGTTCCTGTCCAACATCTCGGCCTATCCGCAAGGCGCCAAGACGCCCGACAGCTTCTTCATGCTGGGCCGGTCGCTCGAGGCCTTGGGCCAGATCGGACAGGCCTGCGCCACTTGGGCGGAGCTGAGCGCGCGCAGCCCCGGCAGCGCCGCGGCGCAGGACGCCGCCCAGGCGTCCGCCCGCCTCGGCTGCGGGTGACGGGCGCGGCCCGCGCGGGCGATCGACTGCGGGCGCGCTTGGCGGCCCTGCTGGGCGAGGCGACGTCGGGCCGAGGGGAGCCGTCCGGCGACGCGACGGCCCGGTCCGAGGGGCCGGCTTTGGGCGTCGCCGTGTCCGGCGGTTCGGACAGCACGGCCCTGCTGCTGGCCGCCGCGCGCCTGGTCGGCGTGCGGGTGGAAACGGCCACGGTCGACCATCGCCTGCGCCCGGAAGCGGCGGCGGAGGCGCGGTCCGTCGCCGCGCTCTGCTCCCGCCTCGGTCTGCGTCACGAGACCTTGGCGTGGCGCGACGGCCCGCAAGCCGCCGCGAACCCCGGCAACCTGGCCCAAGCCGCGCGCGACGCCCGCGCCCGTCTTTTGGCCGAATGGGCCCGGTCCCGAGGCCTGACCGCCGTCGCGCTCGGTCACACGCGGGACGACCAGGCCGAGACGCTGCTGCTGCGCCTCGCCCGCGGCTCCGGGCTCGACGGTCTGACGGCGATGCGCGCGCTCTCGCGCCGGGAGGGCGTCGCCTGGCTGCGCCCGGCGCTCGACCTGCCGCGCGAGGCGCTGAGGACCTGGCTGCGCGCCGAGGGCGTCGCCTGGCATGACGACCCGAGCAACGTGGACCCGGCCTATGATCGGCCGCGGGCGCGGGCGGCATTGCGGAGCCTCGCGCCGCTCGGCCTGACCGCGGCGCGGCTGGCCGAGACCGCGGCGAGGCTGGCGGAGGATGCGGACCACCTCGCCGAGGGCGCAGCCGCGCTGATCGGCCGGATCGCCTCGGTCGACGGGGCCGGGGCGCTGCGCCTGGACCGCGCCGCGCTCCTGTCCGCGCCGCCTCCGCTGCGGCGGCGGGCGCTCGCGCGCCTGCTGACCCGGCTCGCCGACGCGCCGCACCCCCCTCGGGCGCGCGCCCTCGACGCGCTGATCGAGGCTCTCACGGGCGCTGATCCTGTCCGCAGAACCCTGCATGGCGTGCTGATCGACGCCGTTCCGAACGCCGTTTTCCTATCCCGCGAGCCGGAAAGACGAGCCGAATCGGTGCCCGTCGGCGCCCTTTGGGACGGTCGATGGCGCGTCGAAACGGCCGGTTCATGCGACGAAACGCGGCTGGGCGCGCTCGAAACCACCGGCATGAGGGCCCTCTCGCGCCTCGAAGCGGAGGGGGTCTGGACCCCTTCGGCGGCTTGGAAACGCTCTTCCCGAGCCGCCAGATGCGTCTCTCCGGCCCTTTGGGAGGGCGAAAACCTGCGCGCGGCCCCGCTCGCCGGGTATGGAAACGCCGCCGCATTCGACGCGATTGCGGCCCATTTCGGGCTCGGCGCCGCGCCCCCAGGTCACGTAGGCACGCGTTGAACTTCGGGGTAACGTGCTTATCTCGCCTACGTCGACGCCGAGACGCGTCCGCAACACCGAACGGAGTCCGCCTTGGGCAACGCCAAGAACCTCGCCTTCTGGGCCGTCGTGATCCTCCTGCTCGTGGCGCTGTTCAGCGTCTTTCAGGAAGGCGGAGGGCCGCGCCAAGGCGCGTCGATCCCCTATTCCGACTTTTTGGAGCGGGTGGAGAACGGCCAGGTCTCCAGCATCGTGATGGATGGGGAGCGGATTTCGGGGCGGCTCGCCTCGGGCGCCGAGTTCCAGACCATCCAGCCGGG
>JBCCPD010000298.1:0-4962 GCA_039025075.1 Pseudomonadota bacterium
GCCGCGCCCCCGGCCGAGGGCGAGGAGCGTCGCGCCCCCCGCGGCGTCGCGCCCAAGCGCAACGACGGGCCCGCCAAGCGGCAGGAGCCCGGCCGCGGCCGCGGCGGGGATGAGCGTCGCCGCGCCGGCAAGCTCACCATCTCCCGCGCCACCTCGGGCGACGAAGGCGGCCGCCAGCGCTCCCTCGCCTCCATGCGCCGCAAGCAGGAGCGTCAGAAGCGCCAGCAAGGCGGGGGCGAGCCGCGCGAGAAGGTGATGCGCGAAGTGAAGGTGCCCGACGCCATCACCGTGCAGGAGCTCGCCAACCGCATGACCGAGCGGGCGGCTGACCTCGTCAAGTCGCTCTTCAAGAACGGCATGATGGTGACGATCAACGACACGCTCGACGCCGAAACCGCCGAGCTGCTGGTCGAGGAATTCGGCCACACCGTGCAGCGCGTCTCTGAAGCCGACGTCGAACAGGCCATCGTCACGCAGGAGGACAAGGACGAGGACCTCAAGTCCCGCCCCCCCGTCGTCACGATCATGGGCCATGTCGACCACGGCAAGACCTCGCTCCTGGACAAGATCCGCGAGGCCAACGTGGTCTCGGGCGAGGCCGGGGGCATCACCCAGCACATCGGCGCCTACCAGGTGAAGACGCCCTCGGGCGCCCTGGTCAGCTTCCTCGATACGCCCGGCCACGCCGCCTTCACCTCCATGCGCGCCCGCGGCGCCCAGGTGACGGACATCGTGATCCTCGTCGTCGCCGCCGACGACGCCGTGATGCCCCAGACCATCGAGGCCATCGCCCACGCCAAGGCGGCCGAGGTCCCGATGATCGTGGCCATCAACAAGGTCGACAAGCCCGACGCCGACCCCAACAAGGTCCGCACGGACCTGCTGCAGCACGAGGTGATCGTGGAGCAGATGTCCGGCGAAGTGCAGGACGTCGAGGTCTCCGCCATGACCGGCGCCGGCATCCCGGACCTGCTCGACGCCGTGGCCCTGCAGTCCGAGATCCTCGAGCTCAAGGCCAACCCCGACCGCCCCGCCGAAGGCGCGGTGATCGAAGCCAAGCTCGACGTCGGCCGCGGCCCCGTGGCGACCGTGCTGGTCCAGCGCGGCACCCTCAAGCGCGGCGACATCTTCGTCGTGGGCGAGCAGTGGGGCCGCGTCCGCGCCCTCGTCGACGACAAGGGCGAGCGGACCGACGAGGCCGGCCCCTCCATGCCGGTCGAGGTCCTCGGCCTGCAGGGCACGCCCGAGGCCGGCGACGTGCTCAACGTGGTCGAGAGCGAGGCCGAGGCCCGCGAGATCGCCGACTACCGCGCCCGCGTGGCGCGGGAGAAAGCGGCCGCCGTCGGCAACCGCGCCAGCCTCGACCAGCTCCTCGCCCAGGCCCAGTCCGACGCCGACGTGGCCGAGCTGCCCGTCCTGGTGAAGGCCGACGTTCAAGGCTCGGCCGAAGCCATCGTCCAGGCATTGGAAAAAATCGGCAACGACGACGTGCGCGTGCGCGTGGTCCACTCCGGCGTCGGCGCCATCACCGAGACGGATATCGGCCTCGCCGAGGCCTCCAACATGCCCGTCATCGGCTTCAACGTCCGCGCCAACGCCCCGGCGCGCGAAAGCGCCAACCAGAAGGGCGTGGAGATCCGCTACTACTCGGTGATCTACGACCTGGTGGACGACGTGAAGGCCGCCGCCTCGGGCCTCCTGAAGCCCGAGGTGCGCGAAACCTTCATCGGCTACGCCTCGATCAAGCAGGTCTTCAAGGTCTCCGGCGTCGGCAAGGTCGCCGGCTGCGAGGTCACCGAAGGCGTCGCCCGCCGCGCCGCCGGCGTGCGTCTCCTGCGCGACGACGTGGTGATCCACGAAGGCACGCTGAAGACCCTCAAGCGCTTCAAGGACGAGGTGCCGGAGGTCCGCGCCGGCCAGGAATGCGGCATGGCCTTCCAGAACTACGAGGACATCCGCGAAGGCGACGTCATCGAGATCTTCACCACCGAGGAGATCGAGCGCACGCTCTGATCTCCCCGACCCTGCCGAAACGCGACGGGCGGCCCCCAGGGGCCGCCCGTTCCGCGTTCAGGCGCGCCCTTTCCCGAACATCTCCTCCACAACCGCGCAGAACGCCTGGACCTTGGGCATGCGGCGGCTGTCCCGATGGGTCACCAGCCACAGCGGGATGCTCCAATCCGGCTGCGGCGGCAGCACCTGCTCCAGCCCCGTCTCGGGCCAAAGGGTCGGCAGCGGCGCCACGCCCAGCCCCGCCAGGGCCGCGTCTCGCATCGACCGCGCGTCGGGCCCGCGGAACGCGATCCGGGACTCCGACACGGCATCCTCCAGCCAGATCGACGCCCTGTTCCGCCGGTCGGGCGTCAGCAGGCCGATGAAGCGCCGTCCTTCCTGATCGTCTCGGCTCTCCATCCGGCCCAGCCGCGCCACGAGATCGGCCGACGCATAAAGCGCCACCTGCAAAGGCTTCAGAGCCCGCGCGACGTTGTCCGGCTCCCGCGGCGCGGCGCCGGGTCGGATCGAGACATGGGCCTCGCCATAGTCGAGCCGCAGCCGCCGGTCGTCCGAAATCAAGTCCACATGCGCCCCCGGATGCCGCGCCTGAAACCGCGCCGCCACCGCCACCAGCCGGTCCGCCAGCGGCGGCGCCGTGGTCACCCGCAGCCGCCCTCGGATCTCCGCCTCCGGTCCGGTGAGGCGCGCGGGCAGCCGCTCGAACTGCTCGGCGGTGATCTCCGCCACCTCCAGCAGCAGCCGGCCCGCATCGGTGGGCGCGCAGCCGCGGGAATGGCGCTGGAACAGCCGCACGCCCAGGCGCGCCTCCAGCCGGTCCACCTGCCGCAGAACGGTCGAATGATGCACGCCCAGCATCCGCGCCGCGGCGGTCATCGTGCCCGCGCGCGCCAGCGTCCAGGCCGCCCGCACGTCGTTCCAATCCTCGATCTGTGCGTTCATGCACAGCAGTTGTGCGGATCGACATCTGGAGTGCAAGGGCGCCAGGGCCCATCTTGCCGCCATCGCAACGAGGAGGACGACGATGAAACGACCGACATGGCAGGTCTACGGGCTTTGGGCGCTGAAAGGCCTCGCGGGGCTCGCGTTTCTGGCGGCCGGCGGGGCCAAGCTGGCAGGGGTCGAGCAGATGGCCGCGACCTTCGGGCAGATCGGGCTGGGCCAGTGGTTCCGCTACGCCACCGGCCTCATCGAAGTCGTCTCCGCCGTTCTTCTGTTCGTGCCCGGCCTCCAGGCGCTCGGCGCGGGACTTCTGGTCTGCACCATGATCGGCGCGGTGATCACGCATCTCTTCGTGATCGGCGGCTCGGCGGTTCCGGCGGTGATCCTCGGCGTCGCGGTCGGCCTGATCGCCTGGGCGCATCGCGGCCAGCTGCCGCTCGGCGCGAAGGCGGGCGCCGCCTGAGCCGCGCTGCCGTTCTGGCGCCGCTTGCGCCCGCGGGCGCCAAGGGCTAAGCGACCGCTCCTCTTGCAGGAGCCTCGCCATGCCCGCCCGCAACCTCGAAGGCCGTCCGCCCTCCCAGCGCCAGCTCAAGGTGGGCGAGCTGGTGCGGCGGGCCCTCTCGGACGTGCTGGCCCGGGGCGACGTGCACGACCCGGATCTGGCCCGCTTCTCCATCACCGTGTCGGAGGCCCGCATGTCCCCCGACCTGCGCCACGCCACCGTCTTCGTGCTGCCCCTCGGCGGCGCCGGCGCCGAGGAGGCCCTCGCCGGGCTCGCCCGCTCCCGCGGGGAGCTGCGGCGCGCCGTCACCAAGGCGATCACCCTCAAATACTCGCCCGACCTGCGCTTCGTCCTCGACGAAAGCTTCGACCGAATGGACGACACCCGCCGCCTGCTCAACGACGACAAGGTCCGCCGCGACCTCTCCGCGGACGAGGACTGACGCCCATGGCGCGCCGCAAGACCGGCCGGGACGTGCACGGCTGGCTGATCCTCGACAAGCCCCGCAACGTCGGCTCGACCGAGGCCGTGTCGAAGGCCCGCTGGGCGCTGCAGGCCCGCAAGGCCGGCCATGCGGGCACGCTCGACCCGCTCGCCACGGGCCTGCTGGCCATCGCCTTCGGCGAGGCGACCAAGACGATCCACTTCGTCACGGACGCCGACAAGGGCTACCGCTTCACGATGCGCCTCGGCCAGTCCACGACGACCGACGATCAGGAAGGCGAGGTCTCCGCCGCGTCCGATCTGCGCCCCTCGGACGCTGAGATCGAGGCGGCCCTCCCCGCCTTCCGAGGCGACATCCTCCAGGTCCCCCCCGTTTTCTCCGCCGTCAAGGTCGCGGGCGAGCGCGCCTACGACCTCGCTCGCGGCGGAGAGGCCGTGGCGCTCGCCCCCCGCCCTCTCCGCGTCGCGCGGCTGGAGCTGGTCGACCGCCCCGATCCCGACCGCGCCGTGCTGGAGATGGCCTGCGGCAAAGGCGGCTACGTCCGCGCCATCGCCCGCGATCTGGGCGACGCGCTCGGCTGCGGCGCCCATGTCGCCGACCTTCGGCGCACCTGGTCCGGCCCTTTCGACCTCTCCCAAGCGACCTTCGCCTGGGCCGATCTCGACGCCCTGCGCGACGACCCGGACGCCCCCGCCCGCCTCCTGCCGCTCGAGGCCGCGCTCCAGGACTTGCCGGAGGTCCGCGTGACCGAACTGGGCGAGGCAGACCTGCGCCAGGGCCGCGCCGGCGCCGCGTCCCACGCGCCCGAAGGGCTGGCCTGGGGCGACGCGGCCTGGGCCTCCCGCGCCGGGCGCGCCGTGGCGCTGGGCGCCTGGGCCGGCGGCCGGCTCAAGCCCTCTCGGGTCCTGCAGCACGGGCCCTGATCCGGCTTGCCCTGACCCGGCTTGCCCTCTGACCCAACTTGCCCTGCGGCGCCGCGCCGGCGCGTCTCTGACGATCCTGGGCCGCCCGGCGCGGCGCCACAGGCCCCGGCCCGAATTCGGCGAAGCCGAAGAGGGCC
>JBCCPD010000299.1:0-4951 GCA_039025075.1 Pseudomonadota bacterium
CCGCCGAAGCCCTCGGCTGCCAGGGGATCGGGGTGACCGACCCCGCCGAGCTGGCGACGGCCTTCGCGAAGGCCTCCGCCGAGACCACCCGCCCCACCGTGCTCGACGTCGTGGTCACCCGCGACCCGGCGAAGATGCTGCCGGCGGTCGACAACCGCGCGGTGCAGGCCAAGAAGGGCGACCGGGTCGCCTGAGCGGGGCAGGGGGCGCTCGGGGCCGGAGGGTCTCGCCTCCGGGGCATCGAGCCCCATCGGCTCGCGCGCATTCGCGCGGGCGCCTGGGCGGGCGGGCGTCGGAGCGGCTTCGAGGAAGATCGCCTTTGCTGGGGAAGAGCCGCAAGGGCTCTTGGTCGAGCGTGCGCCGAGTCGCCCGCCGCCTCAAGGCCAAGCCTCGCTTCGCTCGGTCGCTCCGCTGCGCTGCGCGAGCCTTGACCCGGCGGACGACTCGGCTTCGCCGGCGGGCCGGGCGCGGAGCGTCTCGGGAGCCCCGGCGCAGGGCGGGTCTCGAACCGCCACGGTCAACCTTTCGGAAACCCGAGTCCGACGCTGTCGGCACAGGCGCGGCGCGGATGCGGGACGGTCGCGGCGCTTCCGCGGCATGATCGGTGCACCCGCCGTGCACCCGAAATGCATCGGGCGTGCACCGGTGCGGGACGCGTCCTCGGCCGATCTGGCCCTCGGCGCCCCCCTCGGCTACCGTCGTTCCATGACCGACAACGTCGCCCCCCTCGCGCCTCCCCAAGGCGCCGGCCGCGCCGAAACCGCCCTCGCCGCCGCCCGCCGGAGCTGCGAGACCCGAGGCCTGCGCCTCACCCCGTCGCGCGAGCGGGCGCTCGCCATTCTGCTCGACTCCCAAGCCGCTCTCGGCGCCTACGACGTGCTCGAACGCCTTCGCGCGGAAGGCTTTTCCGCCGCGCCCCCGCTGGCCTACCGCGCGCTCGACTTCCTCACGGAGCATGGCTTCGCCCACCGCATCGAGAAGCTGAACGCCTTCGTCGCCTGCGATCGTTCGGCCCACGGCGCCGCCGACGCCCCCGCCTTTCTCATCTGCCGCGTCTGCCGCAAGGTCGCCGAAACCTCCGCCGCCCGGACCCTCGCCGCGCTGGAAGAGGACGCCGCCGCGCTCGGCTTCCGCCCCGAACGCGTCGTCGTCGAGATCGAAGGCCTCTGCCCCGACTGCGCCGCCGCCTGAGCGCCGCGGCCCGGCTTGCATCCCTCCGCCGGCGCGACCTATGATCGGTCTTGCCTCGGGGCGTCCCTGATGCGGGGACTGAGATGCGGATCGCAGCCGCAGCACCCGTCGAACCTGACCCGGATCACGCCGGCGTAGGAAAGGCTGCGAGCGCTTCGTCCTCGGCCCGACCTTCTTCCCGGCGGCGCAAGAGGACCTGAAAAATGGCTGCGAAATCAACCCTCTCCGCCGCGTTCGCGCTTCTGATCGCCGCTCCGGCGACCGCCGCGGACCTGACCATCTACACCTATGACAGCTTCGTCTCCGAATGGGGGCCGGGCCCGGCGCTCGAGACCCTGTTCGAGGCGCGCTGCGGCTGCGACGTCGAGTTCCTCGCCGCCGGCGACGGCGCCGCTCTGCTCGGTCGCGTGCAGCTGGAGGGCGCCAACGCCCGCGCCGACGTGGTGCTGGGCCTCGACGCCAACCTCGTCGCCGCGGCCCGCGAGACCGGCCTCTTCGCCGCCCACGGCGCGGCGCTGCCGGAGGCTCAAGTCCCCGGCGGCTGGGACGACCCGATCTTCGTCCCCTACGACTGGGGCCATTTCGCCTTCGTCTACGACGAAACCCGCCTGGCCGAGCCGCCGACCAGCTTCGGGGCGCTGCTGGACGCCCCCGACGATCTGACCATCATCATCCAGGACCCGCGCACCTCCACCCCGGGCCTCGGCCTGCTGCTTTGGGTCGAAAAGATCTACGGCGACCGCGCCGGAGAGGTCTGGGAGGCGCTGGAGCCGCGCATCGTCACCGTCACCAAAGGCTGGTGGGAGGCCTATTCAGCCTTCCTCGAAGGCGAGGCGGCGATGGCGTTGAGCTACACCACCTCCCCCGCCTACCACGTCGTCGCCGAGGAGGATTCCTCCAAGAAAGCCGCCATGTTCGAGGAGGGACACTACCTGCAGGTGGAGGTCGCGGCCGCGCTCGGCTCCTCGGAAAACCCCGCTCTGGCCAGCGATTTCCTCGCCTTCCTCGCGTCCCCGGAGGCCCAGGACGTGCTGCCGACCACCAACTGGATGCGCCCCGCCTTCCCCACGGCCGAGCCGCTGCCCGACGCCTTCGACGCCTTCCAGCCCGAGACTTCCCTCGCCTTCGCGGTCGAGGACGCGCCCGGCGCCCGCGCGGCGGCGTTGGAGCGGTGGCTTGAGGCGCTCAGCCGGTGACGGCCGGCGCTGCGGACGAGGGCCCGACGGGATGAGCGGCGCACCGGGCGCACCGGGTGCACGGAGTGCTCTGGGTGCCTCGCCGCCACCTCCGGCCGTCTGGCCCGGTCCGCCCCCAATGGCGGTGACCGCGGCGGGCGCCGCGGCGCTGCTGACGGTGCTGGCGCTGTGCCTCGGCTCGCTCGCCGTCGCGGCGGCGCAGGGCGGGCTTGCAGGCGGTTTCTCCGCCCCGGACCTGCGGGCGCTGCGCTTCACGGTGCTGCAGGCGACGCTCTCCTCGGCGCTGTCCGTCGGCCTGGCCGTGCCGGTGACGCGGGCCCTGGCGCGTCGCCGCTTCCCCGGGCGTGACGCGGCCCTTTCCTTGCTCGGCGCGCCGTTTCTGCTGCCGGTGATCGTCGCGGTGATCGGGGTGATCGCGGTCTGGGGCCGATCGGGCTGGCTGTCGGAGATCTCGCTCGGCCTCGGCGGTCCTCGGCTCGACGTCTACGGTCTGCCGGGGGTCGTGATCGTCCATGTCTTCTTCAACCTGCCCCTCGCCGCGCGCCTGATGCTGCAGGCCTGCGCGGAGGTTCCGGCCGAACGCTGGCGGGTCGCCGCGCAGCTGGGGATGGAGGGGCGCGCCCTCTTCGCCGCGGTCGAGTGGCCGGCGCTCCGCTCCGCCGCCGCCGCGGCCTTCGCGCTGACCTTCCTGGTCTGCGCCACCAGCTTCGCCGCCGCTCTGGCGCTGGGGGGCGGACCGCGCGCCACCACGCTCGAGGTCGCGATCTACGAGGCCGCGCGCTACGAGTTCGACCTGGGACGCGCCGCCCGCCTGGCCGCGCTGCAGGCGGGCGTCTGCGCCTTGGCGGCGGGTCTCGCCTACGCCGCGAGGGCGCCCATGGCCGCCGGCGCCGGCGTGCTGCGGCAGGCGGAGCGGTTCGACGGACGCGGCGCCTGGGCCCGCGCCGGCGACGCCGCGGTTCTGATCGCGGCCGCGGCGTTCCTGCTGGCGCCCATCGCCGCGATCATGCTGCGCGGCGCGCCGTCGCTCTTCCTCCTCGGCCCCGAGGTTCTGGCAGCGGCGGCGCGGACGGCGGCGGTCGCCGTCGCTTCGGCCGCTTTGTGCGTGGCCGCCGCGCTCTCGCTCGCCGCTCTGGTCACCGCTCTGCAGACCCGCGGCCGCCGGGGCGCGGCTCTGGCGGATCTGGCCGGGCTCGCGCCGGTCGCCGCCTCGCCCTTCGTGATCGGGGTGGGCGTGATCGTGGCGCTGCGGTCGTTCGCCGATCCGTTCGCGTTGGCGATGCCCTTGACCGCCCTGATCAACGCTCTGGCCGCGACGCCCTTCGCCCTTCGGATCTTGACGCCGGCCTTGCGCCTGGGCTGGGAGGAGCACGGGCGCCTCGCGGCCTCGCTCGGCCTGACCGGGGCGACGCGGCTGCGCGCCGTCTATGGCGCGCGCCTGCGCGGACCGCTGGGCTTTTCGGCCGGGCTCGCGGCGGCGCTGTCGGCCGGCGATCTCGGGGTCATCGCGCTTTTCGCGACGCCGGACGCGCCGACGCTGCCGCTGCTGATGCACCTGCTGGCCTCCTCGCGCCAGCTGGACGCGGCGATGGCCGCCGCGCTGGTGCTGCTGGCGCTTTGCCTGGCGCTTTTCCGCCTCTTCGATCTGGCTGGAAGATCGGCGCGATGATCGAAGCGATGGCGCTTCGCGCCCGGCGCGGCGGCTTCGCGCTGCAGGCCGACCTCGCCGTTCCCAAAGCGACCGTCTGCGCGGTCATCGGTCCGTCGGGCGCCGGCAAGTCGACGCTGCTGGAGGCGTTGGCCGGTTTCGGCGAGGTCCTCGGCGGCTCGGCCCGCATCGATGGGCGGGAGATCCTGCATCTGCCGCCCGCGCAGCGCCCTCTGACGCTTTTGTTTCAGGAAAACAACCTCTTCCCCCATCTTTCCGTCGCCGCGAATGTCGGCCTGGGCTTGCGGGGACGTCTGCGGCTTTCCGCCGACGAGGCGTCGCGGGTGGAGGCGGCGCTCGCGGATTGCAGGCTGGAGGGCTTGGGCCCGCGTTTGCCGGAGGCGCTTTCCGGCGGTCAGCGCCGCCGCGCCGCTCTGGCGCGGGCGATCCTGCGCGACCGTCCGGCTCTGCTGCTCGACGAGCCGTTCGAAGGGCTGGGCCCCGCCTTGCGCGAAGCGCTGGCCGATCTGATCCGGCGGCTCGCCGAGGGGCGGGGCATGGCGGTTCTGATGGTCACCCACGATCCCGACGACGCCCGCCGCGCCGCGCGCCTGGTGGCGCCGTGCGTGGACGGCCGCATCGCCGGCGCGCTGCCGGTCGCGGAGGCGCTGGACGCGCCTGCCTCGCCGCTCGCCGCCTATCTGGGAACCCGCGGCGGCCAAAGGCCGCCGCCATCGACCGACGCTTAGCGCCCCGGCTCGGGGCGACGTCTTCTGCGCCCCGCTGTCGGGCGCGTCCTACTGCGCTCCGCCGTGGGGCGACGCTTCGATGATCCCCAACGACCCCAGCCCCGCCACGATCAGCTGCACGCCCACGGCCAGCAGCAGGATGCCGAACACCACCTCGGACACCGCCA
>JBCCPD010000300.1:0-4951 GCA_039025075.1 Pseudomonadota bacterium
ATGGAAATCGCGCCCGGAGCGGCCTCGATTCCCATGCTCTATCGAGGCGAGAATCGCGGGAAACTGGTGGTGAAACTGGGATGAAACGGTTCGATCCGGCGCCCGAAACCCTGTCTCGGGAGGCGTTTTCGGCGCGGTTTTCTGGGGTCTACGAGCATTCCCCGTGGATCGCCGAGGCCGCTTGGGACGCCGGGTTGCCCCCCGACGCGGACAATCCGGAGGGGCTTTCGCAAGCGCTCGACGCTCAGGTGCGGGCCGGCGGGCGGGATCGGCAGCTGGCGCTTCTGCGCGCGCATCCCGATCTGGCGGGGCGCTTGGCGCTGGCCGGTGGGCTGACCGAGGACAGCCGGTCGGAGCAGGCGCTCGCGGGGCTCGACCAATGCACGCCCGAGGAGCTGGCGGAGTTCAAGGCGCTGAACGCCGACTACGTGGCGCGCAACGGCTTTCCCTTCATCCTGGCGGTGAAGGGCCGGCATCGCCGCGAGATCCTGGAGGTGTTTCGCCGGCGGGCGCGCAACCCGGCGGAGGCCGAGTTCGTCGAGGCGCTGGAGCAAGTGCGCCGCATCGCCCTGCTGCGGCTGGAGGCGCTGGCGGAGGGTTGAGGCGACGGCGACGGCCGGGCCCGGAAAATCACGGTGAACGCTCCGGCAACCGAAACTTTGAACGAATTCTCCAGCGAGGCGGGGCCAGTCTGCGCCCCAACGACATGCCTGCTGAAGAGGGGTTCGGATCATGCCCATGAAACGCGTGAAGAAGCGCCTGACGGCGCAGGGCGTGGCGCTGCGCGCCGTGCTGGCGGCCTGGTTCGCGGCGGCGGTGGCCGCCGCGGCGTCGTCATGAGGGGCGCGGCGCGGGACCGAGGGCGCGCCTCCGGCTGGGGCGCGTGGCTCGGCGAGGCGGCGGGGCTGGCGCTTCTGGGCGGTCTCGCGGCGGCGGTTCTGCCGGCGGTGCTGGCCTGAGCGGGGCTCAACCGACCCCGGTCGAGGTCAGCGCGGCGGCCTCCTCGAAAAGGATCGCGTGCCGGGCGGCGAGCTCCTGCGGGTCCTTGGAGTAGCCGCCGCCGAGCGCGGCGGCGACCGGCAGGCCGGCGCGGCGCAGCGTCTCCAGCACCCGCCGGTCGCGGCGTCGCAGACCGTCGAGCGACAGCGAAAGGCGGCCGAGCCGGTCGCCTTCCCAAGGGTCCACGCCGGCGTTGTAGAAGGCGATGTCCGCCTCGGCGCGGGCCATGGCCTCGGCCAGACCATCGTCGAGCGCGGCGAGGTAGTCGGCGTCCCGCAGCCCGTCGGGCAGCGCCAGGTCGAGGTCGGAGACCGCCTTGCGCGCCGGAAAATTCTTGGCGGCGTGGATGGAGAAGGTGAAGACGCGCGGGTCCTCCGCGAAGATCCGGGCGGTGCCGTCGCCCTGGTGCACGTCGCAGTCGACCACCAGGACCCGGCGGACCAGCCCTTCGGCCAGCAGAGCAGACGCGGCCACGGCCACGTCGTTGAAGACGCAGTAGCCCGCGCCGTAGTCGGGGCCGGCATGGTGCGAGCCTCCGGCGGCGTTGAGCGCCAGGCCTTGGTCGAGCGCGAAGCGGGCCGCCAGCAGGGTTCCGGCGTTGGAGAGTCGGGCGCGCAGGGCCACGGCCTCGGTCGCCGGCAGGCCGATGCGGCGGGTTTCCTCAAGGGCGAGGGCGCCTGAAAGGACCCGCTCCACATAGCTCAGATCATGGGCCAGCGCGATCTGGCGGGGGCCGAGCGGGGCCGGCGCGATCCAGCCGCCGGGGGGCATGAGGCCGCGATCCTCCAACGCCCGGCGCAGGTAGCCGTATTTGGACATCGGGAACGGATGGCCGGTCCGCAGCGGGGCGATGTATTGCGGATGCCAGACGATGGGCGGGCTCATCGGCCCGTCGTCTCGCGCGGATCCGGGACGGGAGTCGGGCCGGGGCCGGGGACGCTGGACGCCCCCGGGGCGCCGGCCGAAGCGGCGTCGGGCGGCGCGGCCAGGAGGGCGTCGACCTCCGCCGCCGCAGCGGCCTGGAGCGCGCTCAGCCGCGCCTCCAGCGCCTCGGCGTCGGGGACGTCGGCGGCGGCGCACAGAGCGTTCATCAGGCCGCGCCCGGCCGTCGTCGGGTCCACCCGGCCGTCCATGGCGACGCGCGCGATCCGCTGCAGGCGGGCCTGGAGGGCATGCGCCTCGCTCAGCCTCGCCGCGGCGGCCCGGGTCAGGCGGCCCGCTTCGGCCAAAGCGGCGGCGGCGCGGCGGGCGTCGACCCCGGGCAGCAGGCCCGCCGGCACCGACCAGCCCTGGGCGAGGGCGACGAGAAGTCGGCCCTGCAAGGCGAATTCGATGTCCATGAGCCCGCCGGCGGCATGTTTGAACTCCCACGGATCGGCACGTTCCGCCCGCCGCGCCTCGGCGACGCGGGCGCGCATCTCGGCGATGTCGGCAAGCACGGCCGCGGGCGCCGCGCGGCGGCGCAGGGCGGCCGCGACCGCCGCGTCCACATCGGCGATCAGATCGGCGCGCCCGGCCACGGCGCGGGCGCGGGTCAGGGCCAAACGCTCCCAAGTCCAGGCCTGCTCGGCCTGGTAGGCCTTGAAGCCCGAGAGCGACGTGGCGACGGTGCCTTGGCGGCCCGAGGGGCGCAGGCGCATGTCGATCCGGTAGAGCGGCCCTTCGGCGGTGGCGGCGGTGACGGCGCTGACCAGGGCCTGGGCGAAACGGGCGAACCAGGTCGGCGGCGGCAAGGGACGCGGCCCGTCCGAGGCCTCGGCGCCTTGGGCGTCGTAGAGCACGATCAGGTCGAGGTCGGAGGCCGCCGTCATCTCCCGGCTGCCGAGCTTGCCCATGGCGAGGACCGCGGCGCCTCGGCCCGGGGGAGGGCCGTGCCGGCGCGCGAACTCGGCCTCCACCTCGGGCAGGAGGGCGCGCAGGCAGGCCTCGGCCGTGGCGGTGAAGCCTTGCGCCGCATCGGGGGCGGCGTCGGGAGCCGCCGCCGGGGCCGCGTCGAGGCCGCGCAGAGTCTGCACGCCCTGGCGGAACCATTGCTCCTTCGCCCAGCGACGGACCGCGTCGAGCTTCTTTTCGTAGTCGTCCTCGCGGGACAGCCAGGCGCGGAGGTCCTTGCGCTGGGCCTCGGCCCCGGGGAGCGGCTCGAAGAACTCCGTGGCCAGCAGAGCGTCGAAAACCGCGGGATTGCGGGCGAGATGGTCTGCCAGGCGCGGGGCGGCGGCGCAGATCTCCGCCACCAGATCCAGCAGGCGCGGATTGGCCTCGAACAGCGACAGGATCTGAACGCCCGCCGGCAGGCCGGAGAGGAAGCGGTCGAAGGCCCTGAGCGCCTCGTCGGGCGCGGCGGCGGCGGAGAGGGCGTCGAGGATGCGCCCTTCGAGCCGGCCGAGGATTTCGCGGGCGCGGGCCGTTCGGGTGGCCGGGATTTCGCCGGAGCGCCAGCGGCTTAGGGCGGCTTCGGCGGCGTCGGATCGGTCCTGAGCGGGCTCGGGCGCGGAGGGCCTCGAGGGGCGGCTGGGTTGAAAGAACGGCTCGGCGATGCGGGCGACGGCGTTCCGGCGCGCTTCGAGCGCGGCGTCGAAGGCGGCCAGATCAGGCTTTCCGCTCAGCGCAGCGATGACGCGGCGGGCCGTGTCGGAGGCGGGGACGTCGTGGGTCTGGCGGTCGTCGACCATCTGCAGGCGGTGCTCGAGCTCCCGGTGAGCGACATAGGCGGCGTCGAGGGTCGCGGCGGCCTCCGGCTCCACCCAGTTCTTGGCGGCGAGGGCGGCGAGGGCGACGCGGGTGCGGCGGTCCCGCAGGTCCGGATCGCGGCCGCCGCAGATGAGCTGTCGGGTCTGCACGAAGAACTCGATCTCGCGGATGCCGCCGCAGCCGAGCTTGATGTTGCGGGCGGCTGCGGCGTCGACGCCGCGGTGCTCCCGGATGCGCTCGCGAATGTCGTGGGCGTCGCGGACGGCGGCGAAGTCGAGGTGCCGTCGCCAGACGAAGGGATTGAGGCGCTTGAGGAAATCCTGGCCGGCCTCGACGTCGCCGGCGCAGGGGCGGGCCTTGATCCAGGCCGCCCGCTCCCAGGTGCGGCCGAGGGATTCGTAGTAGCGTTCCGCGGCCTCCATGGAGGTGCAGATGGGCGTGACGGAGGGGTCGGGGCGCAGGCGCAGATCGACGCGGAAGACGTAGCCGTCGGCGGCGGGCTTGGAAAGAAGCTGCGCCGCGGCGCGGCAGGCGTGGACGAGGCGGGCGCGGACCTCCCCGGCGCGGTCGCCGTGGCGGGCTTCGTCGAAGAGGAAGATCAGGTCGATGTCGGACGAATAGTTGAGTTCCCGCGCGCCGCCCTTGCCCATGGCAAAGGCCACGAAGCCTGAGCTTTTCCAGGGGCTTGCGGGGTCGCCGTCGATGCGGCCCCTGGCGATCTCCTCGGCGATCAGGGGGCGCAGGGCGGCCTCCACCGCGGCGTCGGCGAGGCCGGAGAGGGCGCCGGTCACTTGCTCCAGGTCCCAAACGCCGCCCAGGTCGGCGAGGGCGATCAGGAGGGCGGCGCGGCCCTTGGCGCGGCGCAGGGCGGGGCCGCGCTCGGCGATGGGGAGGTCGGCGGCGGCCTGGACCGAGGCGATGAGCTCCGCGAAGGCGGTTTCGGGGGCGCGGAGGAGCGCCTCGGCGATCCAGTCCCGTTCGCGGCGCAGGAGGGCGGCGAGGTGGGGGGCGCCCGAGGCGGCGCCTTCGACGAGGGGGCGCAGGGTCGGGTCGTGGAGGGCGAGCTCGCGCCAGGCCTCGGCCCCGGCGGCGGGGTCGAGGGCGATCGGGGCGCGGGTCAGGCGGTCGGCGAAGGGCGCGGAGGCGGGCGCGGGAATCATGGGCGGCAGAATAGGGCGGCGCGGCGCGGGTGGCGAGGCGGCGGTCGGTGCGGGCGGCGGCGGCGTGGGTCGGGGGCGGGAGGCAGGGGAGCGGCGCGGGG
>JBCCPD010000301.1:0-4935 GCA_039025075.1 Pseudomonadota bacterium
AAGGCGGCGGGTCGAGCGAAGGTAGGGTGCGGGCGCGCCCGGCGCGAGCCCTTCGAGGCTGAGGAGGCCGAGGGCCGGGCGAGGCGGGCGGCCCGATGCGCCCCGTCGATGCCGCGGGGCCCCGGCAAGCGCGGCGGAGCTCGGGCCGAGGCCGCGCGGTCCTGCGTCATGGCGCGGCGGGGGGAGTGGGCTGGAACGCCGCAAGCCCGGGCCATGGCGGCGAGGCGCGCGGCTGCGTCGACGACGGCGCCGAAGACCCCCGTTTTCGTGCGGGCGACGTGGCCGTTGCGAAGGCGGATCTGTGGCTGGAGGGCGAGAGGGCGGACCCAGGCCCCGCATGCTCGGGATCTGCGGGAGAGGCGCGAACGCGTCGCCGTCTCCGCCTCCAGGACCGGAGCGCCTTCGACGCCGGATCGCGAAACCGTCTTTCGCGCCGGGGTCTGAGGCGTTGGGAGCGGCGGCGCCCGTCGTCCTTCTCGGGCGTCTCGGTCCGACGCTCAGGGCTCTTGACGGGAGGCCGAGCGTTTGGAGGCCGCGGCGCTAGCTCGACCAGAGGCGCGCTCAGGACCCTTCGGAGTCCCGTCTGAGGCCGAGGCGCCGGGCGCGGTCGCGTCGCCCTGACTCGATTGCGGGCCTCCCGGTCTTGCGCCTCTGCCGAACGGGCCGCGCTCGTCGGCGTCGACGGTCCCGGGTCGGATCGAGGTTTCTTTGCGGGGTCCGAGGCTTGGTCAAGCGGCGGTCGAGCCGCGCGTCAACCGCCGCGCAGCTGGGTGATCGTGGCGAAGGGGGAGATCGCCTCGGCGCTGGTCTTGGCGTGGATCACCACCGGGCCGTCATGGGCGAAGGCGGCCTCGGCGGCGGCCTCGGCCTCCTCGGGGGTGGAGGCGGCGAGGCCGAGGGCGCCGAAGCTGGCGCCCCAGGCGGCGAAGTCGGGGTTTTTCAGGGCCGTGCCGGAGACGCGGTTCGGAAACGCCTTCTCCTGGTGCAGGCGGATGGTGCCGTAGGTGCCGTTGTCGGAGATCACGATGATCGGCTTGGCGCCGGCGGCGACGGCGGTGGAGAGCTCGGACCCGGTCATCAGAGCGCCGCCGTCGCCGGAGACGCCGATGGCGCGGCGCTCGGGGAAGCGGAGCGAGGCGGCGACGGCGCCGGGGACGCCGCCGCCCATGGCGCCGCCGACGGCGCCGACGGCCTGCTGGGCGCCGTCCCAGGGCCAGTTGGCGTGGATCCAGCCCGAGAAGTTTCCGGCGTCCATGGAGACGATGGCGTCATGGGGGGCGCGGGCGGCGAGGGCCTTGATCACGTGGCCGAAGTCGAGGCCGTCGGGGCGGGGCTTTGGCGTTGGGTGGCGCAGGGCCGCGGCGCGCTCGTTGAGGCGGGCGGCCCAGGCGGCGCGGGCCTCGGGGACCGGCAGGTTGCGCTCGGCGAGCGCTGCGAGGAAGGCGGCGGGGTCGGCGGCGACGCCGAGCTCGGCGCGGATGACGCGGCCGATGACGGCGGGGTCGGCGTGGACGTGGACGACGGGCTGGTCGGGGTCGGTCTTGGGCAGCTGCCAGCCTTGGGTCGGGGTGTCGCCGAGGCGGGTGCCGACGGCGAGGATCAGGTCCGCCTCGGCCAGGGCCTGGACCTGGGGGGCGGGGATCTTGAAGCCGAGGTGGCCGGCGTAGAGGGGGTTCTCGTTATCGAAGAGGTGCTGCTGCTTGAAAGTGAGCGCGACGGGGAGGCGGTGGGCCTCGGCGGCGCGGGCGAGGGCGGCGCGGGCCTCCGGCGCGTCGAGGGAGGAGCCGGCGATCAGGAGCGGACGCTCGGCCCGGGCCAGCAGATCGGCGGCGCGGGCGACGTCGGCTTCGGCGGGGGCGGCGCGGGGGATCGGCAGAGGGCGGACGACGGGGGCGTCGGTCGCCATCTCCAGCATGTCCTCGGGCAAGGCGAGGGCGACGGGGCCGGGCGTGCCGGTCTGAGCGGCGTGGACGGCGCGGGCCAGCGCCTCGGGCAGGCGAGCGGGGTCGGAGACCTCTTCGACGTATTTGCACAAGGGGCCGAGGAAGGCGGTGTAGTCGACCTCCTGGAAGGCGCCGCGGTGACGCTCCCACGTCGCCACCTGGCCGATGAGGGCGACGAGGGGGACGGCGTCCTGCTCGGCCGAATGGAGGGCGATGGAGAGGTTGGTGGCGCCGGGCCCTCGGGAGACGGCGACGAGGCCGGGCTTGCGTGCCAGCTTGGCGTCGGCGAGGGCCATGAGGCCGGCGCCGCCTTCGTGGCGGCAGACGACGACGTCGACGCCGCGGTCGACGAGGGCGTCGAGGAGGGCGAGGTAGCTTTCGCCGGGCACGCAGAACAGGCGATCGAAGCCGTGGGCGGAGAGGCAGTCGACGAGCAGGTCTGCGGCGCGGGGCATGGGCGGGGTCCTTGGTCCGGGGGCGTCGCGGCGAGGGTGGCGCCGCCGGCGTCGCGGGGCAAGGCGGGGGCGTTCGGGCCCTCGTACGAGCTGCGCTCGAACCTCGGCCCCGCCCGCACTCCCGCTTTAAGTTCCTTCGACCCCGACCTGCGCGAGCCGAGTCGTCCGCCGGGTCACGGCTCGCGCAGCGCAGCGGAGCGACCGGCCCTCTTGGGGCCGGCTCGGCCTTGTGGCGGCGGGCGACTCGGCGGACGCTTGACCAAGGCCCCTTGCGGGCCTTCCCCAGAAAAAGCGTTCTTCCTTACCTCCTATCGCGACGCCGGCCATTCCAGGCGCCCGCGCGAAGCGCGCGAGCCGATGGGGCTCGATGCCCCGGAGGCGAGGCTCCCCTCAGCGCAGGATCGACGGCAGCCAGAGCGCCAGGGCGGGGAAGGCCAGCAGGAGCGCCACCCGCGCGAGCTCGGCGCAGAAGAAGGGCAGCACGCCTTTGAAGGTCTCGGTCATGGGCACGTCGCGGGCGAGGGCGGAGATGACGAAGACGTTCATGCCCACGGGGGGCGTGATCAGACCGAGCTCCACCACGATCAGCGCCAGGATGCCGAACCAGATCTTGAGGTCGTCGGTGGTCATGCCGAAGCCGGCCTCCTCGGCGGGGATCCAGTCGCCGCCGTTCAGCTCCGCCAGGACCGGCCAGACGAAGGGGACGACGAGGAGGATCATCGACAGGGAGTCCATCAGGCAGCCCAGCAGGATCAGAGCGGCCAGCAGCAGGATCAGCACCGTGATCGGCGCGAGGCCCGAGGCGGCGGCCCAGGACGCGGTCTCCTGGGGGAGCCCGGCGCGGGACAGGAAGATCTTCATCAGCTCGGCGCCCAGCAGGATCAGGTAGATCATGCCGGCGGTCGAGGCGGTCTCCGTCAGCGCTTCGACCAGAGCAGAGAGACCGATGAGGCGCCGCGCGGCCCCGTAGAGGCCGACGAGGGCCACGCCGACGGCGGCGGCGGGCGCGGGGGTGTAGAGCCCGGCGTAGAGGCCGCCCAGCACCAGGCCGAAGATCGCGGCGACCGGGACGGCGCCGAGGGTGGCGGCGCGGAACTCGGCGGCGTCGGCCACGCCTCCGCGAGGGCCGGCCTCGGGCCGCAGGGCGACGTAGCCGGCGATGGTCAGCAGAAACAGGACCACGGCCAGGAGGCCCGGCAGCAGGGCCGCCGTGAACATGGCGACCACGTTGGTCTCCACGATCACCGCGTAGAGGATCAGGACCACGGAGGGCGGGATGAGGATGCCGAGCACGCCGCCCGCGGCGAGGCATCCGGTGGCCAGGGCGCCTGAATAGCCGCGGCGCCGAAGCTCCGGCAGGGCGATCTTGCCCAGGGTCGAGGCGGTGGCGAGCGACGAGCCGCAGACCGCGCCGAAGCCCGCGCAGGCGGCGACGGCCGCCATGGCCGTGCCGCCGGGCAGCCGCCCCAGCCAGGCGTTCGCCGCCCGGAACAGGGCGGCGGAGAGCCCGGCCGTGGTCGCCAGGGCGCCCATCAGCACGAACATCGGCAGCACCGAGAGGTCGTGGATCGAGAACCGCCCGTAGGCGAGCGTCTTGAGCTGCGAGAGCAGGAGCGCCGGACCGTTCAGCAGCGCCACGCCCCCGGCCCCCACCAGGATCATGGCGTAGGCGATGGGCAGGCGCAGGGCGATCAGAGCCGCCAGCAGCGCCAGGCCGCCGGCCCCCACGGGCAACGCCTCGGTCATGGGCCGGGGGACCTGGTGAGCTGGCCGACGCCCGAGCCTAGGCTTGGGCCCAGGCTTGCGCCCAGGCTTGGGCCCAGGCTTCGGCGCAGCCGTGGGCCCAGGCCGAGGCTCGGGCCCGAGCCCAGGCGCCGCCGCATCTTCCGCCTCATGATCGGGCCGCGCTTTCCAGGGCGCGGACCAGGGCGGCGGCGGCCAGCAGCGCGAGCGAGACGAGGATTGGGACGTAGGCCCACCAGATCGGAACCGACAGGATGGCGGAGACGTAGCCGTGGTCCCGCTGGTCCGACAGACCGGCCGACATGCGCCACACAAGGACCGCGGCGACGAGGAGCGCGACCAGCGCGCCGGCGAGGCGGAACCGCGCGATCCAGCGGGCCCCGACGCGGGCGGTGAAGACGTCGGCGGAGACGTCGGCGTCGGTGAGCTGGCACCAGGGCAGGAAGGCGAAGGCGGCGACGGCGACGCCGATCTCGGTCAGCTCGAAATCGCCGGGGAAGGGCCGGCCGAAGACGCCTCCGACGACCGAGGCGAGATTGACGGCGACGACCGACAGCAGAACCGCCCCGCCGAAGAGGGCCCAGGCGAGGCAGGCGCGGTGGATTTGGCGGGCGAGGCCTTTGCGTTGCGGAAAGCTCGAGGCCGAGCCGCAGCCCGGGCCGGCGTCGGACGCGCCGCCCGCTTGGGCCTCGGGGGCGCCGCCGGTTCCGGCGTCGGGAGAGCCGCCCGGCCCGGGCCCCTGCGCGCCGCCTGCAACGGGCGCCGCCGCGCCGCCTGCAACGGGCGCCGCCGCG
>JBCCPD010000302.1:0-4928 GCA_039025075.1 Pseudomonadota bacterium
CCGCCCGCGCCGCCGCCGCGGACGGGGCCGGCGTCGTCGCGGTCCTGCATGATCTGGGCCTCGCCGCCGCGTTCGCGGACCGCGTCGCGGTCATGCATCGCGGCCGCGTCGTCGCCCTCGCCCCGCCGCGCGAGGCGCTGACGCCGGACCGCCTCGCCGAGGTCTACGGCCTGCCCGTCGCCGTCGGCGAGATCGCCGGCGCCTTCGTCGCCGCGCCCCTTCACCATGCCCAGCCGGAACCGCAAGGAGACTTCGCATGTTCGTCGCCATGAACCGCTTTCAGGTCGTCAAAGGCCGCGAGGCCGATTTCGAGGAGGTCTGGCGCAGCCGGGACCGGCATCTCGACAGCGTGCCCGGCTTCGTCGACTTCCACTTGCTGAAGGGCGAAAGCGCCGAGGATCACACGCTCTACGCTTCCCACACGTTGTGGAAGGACCGCGCCGCGTTCGAAGCCTGGACGAAATCGGAAGCCTTCCGCGCCGCCCACCGCAACGCCGGCGAGAACAAGCCGCTCTACCTGGGCCATCCTCGCTTCGAAGGGTTCGAGGCGGTCCTCAACGGCTGAGCCGCGGACGCAGGTCTTCCGCCTGGGCCGAGCGTTTTTTCAGGGCTGGTTTTCGATGCTCGGGCGGCCCAAGCCTCCGACCGGTCTGCCGTCGGGGGGGGCGTGGGATCATCGCGAGGTCGCCTACGGTTGGCGCAGGCCGACCTGGCGGGCCCGGACGCGTCAGTCCTCAGGGTCGTCGCTTGGCGAGAGGTTCATCGCCCGAAGCTTTTTGGCGAGGCGGCCCGAAAGCTGGTCGGCCATCCCCAGAAGCTGAGCTTCCGACCGCACCGGCGTGGGCACGGACTTGATGGACCCTTTCACCTCGAAGCCCGCCTGCGCTTCGATCCAAGCGACGTCTTCGGCGTAGGTCTGCATGTGAGCCTCGATCAGCTCCGCATCCAGGCCGAACTTGATCTCGCCGACGCCGCGCAGGGTTTCGCGAAGCATCGACAGGCTCTTCATCCGCTTGCGCGGTCGCAGCAGGGGGCCGGTGTACTTGTTGAACGCGTACATGGCTCCCACGGCCTCGGCCGAGAGGCTCTCGTTGACCTCCTCCTCGACCTTGGGCGTCTGCTGAGCCCCGACGCGGTGGGCGAAGTCGCTGACCACGTCGCCGCCGACCAGATCGGCGCGGTCGAAGCGGACGAGCTGCAGGTTCTCGCGATCGACGCCCTCGACGAGGGGTCCGAAAAACTTGCGGTAGCGCGGCCGCGGCAGCACGAACTTGCGGCGGCCCATCTTCACTTGTTGCTGGAACTGGCTGTTGACCAGCGAGGCGAGCGGGCGGACATAGGCGATGACCACGAGCCGGTCGAAGCGGGCTTTGAAGAAGGCCAGCATCTTCGCCACTTCGTCGGGCGAGAGGGTGTCGACGATCCACTCGCAGGAGTAGATGACGCTCTTGCTCGTGTTCATCGACTGATCGAAATGCGCGATCTTCGACTTGACGCTTTTGCCCACGTTCTTGCCGCGCACCGCATGCCGGCGGAACACGCGGCTGTTCTCCGGCGCGTCGGCGAATTTCGCGGTGAGTGCGCTGCCATGGTTGGAGACGCGGAGCTTGGCGTAGACCAGATCGCGATCCTCGTAGCCGGAGAACGCGGTCTGGATCGACGTCGAACCGGTCTTGGGCATCCCCAGATGAAGGTAGCAGGTTCGCATGGCATGTCCGTTGTTCGACGAAGTGGGCGCGGGAGCGCAGGGCGATCTGGGCGACGTCCGACCCAAGAGGGAGCCTTGTCCGGGCGAGCGAAGGACCACGGCGACGGAGGCTGCGGGTCGCTCCGTCTGGGACTCTCGACCGCGTTGTGTCACACAAAGATCCGGATTGAAAAGGTATCGGCGAGGCATGGCCTCGGGCGCCTGCCGCTACGGCGCGTTTTCCGGCGGGCGCGGTCCATCGGCGCGTTATGGTCCTCGGCGCGGCTTGAGGTTCGCAGCGGACGGAGAGCGGGCATGCTGTGGCGATTGAGAGGGCGGATCGTCGCGGCCGCGGTCGTGGCGGCGGCCGCGGCGGTCGGCTCCGCCGCGGCGGCGTCGCCGGCGGAGCAGGCCCGGCGCGTCGAGGGCATCCACTACGCGGTGGAACGCAACGTGATCATGCCGAGCAATTGGCGCGACGGCATGAGGGCCTCCAGCGATTGCCGTCGCCCCGCCTGCGAGATCGCGTTCGACCAGCGTTTGCAGGCGGTTCACCTGAGGCTGAAGTGGTCGCAGCTCAACCCGGCGCCCGGCGAGTTCGACTTCAGCGCCTTGGGCGGCATGCTCGACGCGATCGCGGCGCAGGGCAAGACGGCGACGCTGGCGGTGATGGCGGGCAAATACGCCCCCCGCTGGGTGGCGGACCGGGCCGGGACGATCGATGTCGCTCAACGGCGCCATTCGGCCGAGGACGGGTCGATCCCCTTCGTGCCGCGCCCCTGGACCCCCGCGTTCATCGACGCCCATGGCGCGATGATCGCGGCCATGGCGCGCTATCTGAAGCGCGATCGCGTCCGCTACGAGACCTTGGCCCTGGTCAAGAACGCCGGCGTCGTGACGCACTCCGCCGAGATCCGTCTCATGCCCGAGAAGGCCTATGCGGGACGGCATCTGGGCGAGGGGCCGACCGCGCGCATCCGGCGACGCCTGTGCCGCGCCTGGCGGCGGGCCGGATATTCGGAGGACCGGGTCCTGCGCGCCATGCGGGAGATGTCGGCTCAGATCGCCGACGCGTTCCCCGACAAGCTCATCGGCATGGCGTTCGTGGTCGGGTCGAAGCGCTTTCCCACGATCCGCGGCCAGCGCTGCCGCATGCGGGAGCGCAACGCCACGCTGAACTTGATGATCCAGGACATGGTGGACACCTACGGCGATGCGGCGGTGATCAACAGCACCACGCTGCACGAGCGGGGCGGCGATCCGCCGATCCTAGATTGGGTCCGCCGCAGAGGGGGACGGGTGGCGTTCCAGCTCAACCGCCAGCTGGTGGGCTGCAGCACAGGAAGCGGTCCGAGCTGCCGGCCCGATGCGGTGAACGCGGCGATGGCCGCCGGGCTGGCCGCCGACGCATTGTTCATCGAAGTGCATGACGGGAACATCCACAGACACCGCGCGCTGCTCGCCGAGTGGAACCGACTTCTGCGGTCGCGTGCAGCCGCGCGAGGAACGGTCGCGCGCGATGCCGAGGCGCAAACCGGCTACGATCGCTGAGCGGCTCGGGCTCGGATCCTCAGGAACCTCGCAAGGACAGTCGGGCGGCGCCCTCTATCGGACCTAGTCGTCGCGCCGTTCTTGGATAGCTGCGTCGAGCTGTCGGCGCTCCTCGCACGCGCCGCAGAGCGTCGTCAGGCGGGAGAGATTCGCTTCAGCGTCTTCGACACGCCCCAGCCGCAGAAACAGCTCGCCCTGATACTCCAGCGCGCCCAGGTGGTTGGGGTCGAGCGACAGGGCGCGGTCGTAGTTCAGCGCGCTGTATTCGAGGTCGTCCATCTTGCGGTAGACATATCCGAGCATGCTGAAGACGTCGGCGTTCTCGGGCAGCGTTTCGGCCAGGTCTTCGAGATAGGGAAGCGCCTCGCAGTACCTGTCGGTTTCGATCAGGCGAACGCTTTCGGCGAGCGCGGCCGCTGAGGCGGCGTCGACCTGAGGTTGAGGCGTGCTCAGGGTGGGGGCCGCCATGGCGGCGGCGGGCAGGGCCGCGAGAACGAAAGCGGCGATCAGACGGGGCATTGGTGGCACTCCTTTAGCCGCGGTCCTTGCGCTCGCGGCGACGGTTTCGCGACGGGACGGGCGCGTCGGCTCCAATCGGCGGCTCGGTGTCGTCGGCGCCTCTTCGGAGGGTTTGACCGTCGCCGGCCACCGGTTTCATGATGTATTCTACCGCGTGCGGATCGCGCGATCCATCGCGGATCATGACGCGCGGCGCGCCGCCGCCGAAGCCCGAAACGGAAAGGACCGCACCATGTGCCACCCTCTCATCCTGGAATACGTCAAGGGCCGCGCGCTGAGCCGACGCGATCTGTTCCGCGGATCGGCGGCCGCCGGCGCGGCGCTGGCCGCCGCGACGGCGCTGCCGCGCCCGCTGATGGCGCAGACGCCGAGCAAGGTGGTGGACCTGACGCACACGCTGACCCACGACTTCCCCACCTATTTCGGCGAGCAGCAGTTTTTCGACGAGGACGTGTTCACCTATGCCGAGAACTCTTTCAACCTGAAGATGCTGCGCGTCAACGAGCATACCGGCACCCATATCGATGCGCCGCTGCACTTCACCGACGGCGGAACCTCCATCGACGAGGTGCCGGTGGAGAGCCTGGTCTGCCCGATCGTCGTGGTCGACCTTCAGGAAAAGGCCGACGCGGACCCCGACGCGCAGGTGACGCCCGACGACCTGAAGGCCTGGATCGCCGCGCATGGGCCCATCCCCCAGGGCGCCTGCGTGGCTCAGAACGCCGGCTGGCAGACACGGCTGGGCACGCCCGGCTTCCGTAACGCCGATGGCGAGGGGAAGATGCACTTCCCGGCCTTCCATGTCGAAGCGGTGCAGATGCTGCTGGAGGAAGCGGAGGTCGTGGGCGTGGGCGTCGACACGCTGTCGATCGACTACGGCCTCTCCGCCGATTTCATCACCCATTACACGTGGCTGCCGGCGAATCGCTGGGCGGTGGAGAACATGGCCAACCTTGATCAGCTGCCACCCGTCGGGGCGACGCTGGTCGTGGGCGCGCCGAAGCACGAAGGCGGCACGGGCGGGCCCTGCCGGCTGATCGCGCTGGTTTGAGGTTCGGCGTCCGCGTAGAAGCGGCGGGGGGGGCAGCCCCCCCCGCGCCCGGCTAGTAGGAGGGCAGGGCCGCCGTTGCGGCAAGACCCAGGGGGGGGGGGGGTAGCGGGAGCCCGCGCC
>JBCCPD010000303.1:0-4925 GCA_039025075.1 Pseudomonadota bacterium
CCCCGGCGCGCCGGGATCGGCGCCCCTCGGGTCCCCCTCAGCCCCCGCCTGTCCGCCGCGCCAGCAGCTTCACGATCCGCAGCCAGCGCGCGAAGGCGATGACGCCCGAGAAGGCGACCCCCTTCCAGCCGCCGAAGACATGCCGGCGCAGCACCAGGCTTTTCAGCAGCACCCAAGGCCCCTCCGTGATCAGCCTGACCCTCAGCAGCCACAGCGGCTTGTCCCGCGCCGCCTCCGCCTGAAAGGTCGAGTAGGAATTCTCCTTCTCCACCAGCCCGTACCAGCTCAGGAACGGAAAATGGTGGATCGGCGCGCGCAGCCGCTTCACCTCGCCCGTCGTCTCCACACGGTCGAACAGCGGATGGTCCCGATACGCCCCCGCCTCCGGATGATAGAGCCGCACCACCCGATAATCGTCCGCGAAGGGCCGCGGCCGGTCGTCCCCCGGATAGACGTTCAGAATCCGCAGCTCATAGGCCGCCGGCGCCGGATCGCGCGCCAGCAGCGCCGCGATCTCCTCGGCGAGCTCCGGCGTCGCGACCTCGTCCGCGTCCAGGTTCAGCCGCCAATCGTGCCGGCACAGCCCTTCGGCGAAGCGCTTCTGCGCGCCGTAGCCGTCCCAGGCCCGAAACGCCGTCTCCGCCCCCGCCGCCTCCGCCAACGCCACCGTCGCGTCGGTCGAGCCCGAATCCACCACCACCACCTGATCGGCGATCCCCCGCACCGCCGCCAGCGTGCGCGGCAGCCGCGCCGCCTCGTCCTTCACGATCAGAAAGACCGACAGCCTCGCCCGCTCCGCTCCGCCCTGCGCGGCCATTCGGCAACGCTCCCGCTCGCTTCGCCGCTCCCCGATACTGCGGTGCAGCAATTCACCCTGTCCGCAGGTTGCGTCCTGCCCGGCCCGCGTGCAATAGGCGCCGCCAAGCCGGGCATTCGGCCCGCGCTCATCCAAGCAGGACGTTCCGATCATGCAGCCGAGCAACACCGCCCCGATCCCCGAGCTCTACGTGTCCCCGGACAGCGCCGCGAAGCTCAAGAAGGAGGCGGCGGACCTGCCCAGCTGGGACCTGACCCCGCGCCAGATCTGCGATCTCGAACTGCTGATGAACGGCGGCTTCAACCCGCTCAAAGGCTTTCTGTCCCAAGCCGACTACGACGGCGTCGTCGAGGACATGCGCACCGCCGACGGCGCGCTCTGGCCGATCCCGATCACCCTCGACGTGTCGGAGAAGTTCGCCGAGACCGTCGCCCCCGGCCAGGACATCGCCCTGCGCGACCCCGAAGGCGTGATCCTCGCCCTCCTGTCGATCACCGACAAATGGACGCCCGACAAGGCCCGCGAGGCCGAAAAGGTCTTCGGCGCCGACGACCTCGCCCACCCGGCCGTGAACTACCTGCACCACCACGCCGGCCCCATCTATCTCGGCGGCCCTATCACCGGCATCCAGCAGCCCATCCACTACGACTACCGCGGCCGCCGCGACACCCCCAACGAGCTGCGCGCCTTCTTCCGAAAGCTCGGCTGGCGGCGCATCGTGGCCTTCCAGACCCGCAACCCCCTGCACCGCGCGCACCAGGAGCTGACCTTCCGCGCCGCGAAGGAGGCTCAGGCCAACCTCCTCATCCACCCCATCGTCGGCATGACCAAGCCCGGCGACATCGACCACTTCACCCGCGTGCGCTGCTACGAGGCGGTGCTCGACAAATACCCCGCCTCCACCACCCATCTCAGCCTGCTGAACCTCGCCATGCGCATGGCCGGCCCGCGGGAGGCGGTCTGGCACGGCCTGATCCGCCGCAACCACGGCTGCACCCATTTCATCGTCGGCCGCGACCATGCCGGCCCCGGCAAGAACTCCGCCGGAGAGGATTTCTACGGCCCCTATGACGCGCAGGAGCTGTTCCAGAAGCACCAGGACGAGATCGGTCTCGAAATGGTGCCCTTCAAGATGATGGTCTACGTGCAGGAGAAGGCGCAGTACGAGCCGGCCGACGAGGTGGCCGAGGGTCAGACCGTCCTCAACATCTCCGGCACCGAGCTGCGCCGCCGCCTGCAGGAAGGGCTCGACATTCCCGACTGGTTCTCCTTCCCCGAAGTGGTGGAGGAGCTGCGCCGCACCAAGCCGCCCCGCTCCGAACAGGGCTTCACGGTCTTCTTCACAGGCCTTTCGGGCTCCGGCAAATCCACCATCGCCAACGCGCTTCTGGTGAAGCTGATGGAGCTGGGCGGCCGCCCGGTCACGCTCCTCGACGGCGACGTGGTGCGAAAGCACCTGTCGTCGGAGCTCGGCTTTTCCAAGGAACACCGCGACATCAACATCAAGCGCATCGGCTACGTCGCGTCGGAGATCACCAAGAACGGCGGCATCGCCATCTGCGCGCCGATCGCCCCCTACACCGCCACCCGCCGCGCGGTGCGGGAGATGATCGAATCCTACGGGGCCTTCGTGGAGGTGCACGTCGCCACCAGCCTCGAGGAGTGCGAGCGCCGCGACCGCAAAGGCCTCTACAAGCTGGCGCGCGAGGGCAAGATCAAGGAATTCACCGGCATCTCCGACCCTTACGAGGCGCCCACGGCGGCCGAGCTGGTCGTCGCCACCGAAGGGATGGAGGTCGACAATTGCGCCCAGCAGGTGCTCCTCAAGCTCGAGCAGCTCGGCCTGATCACCTGACCTCGCCTTTGCGCGGACCCGACGTTCAGGCAACCGTTCGTTAACGCCGTCCGGTGCATCAAAGCGCTCGAACGATCCTCGCGGGGCCGCCATCGCGCAGACATCGCGCCGATGCGCCTTCCCGCTTGGCAGAGAGGGAGCGCGCCGCATGCAGCTGATCCGGGCCGTGCAGCATGAGAACGAAGGCGTCGACGTGGCGGATCTCGCCCGCCGCGCCGTGGACGAAGCGATCCGCCGCGGCGTCCCGCCCGACCCGCGCGCCTTCGCGGTGTTCTATGCGCATCTGTCCGGCGCCAGCCCCGAACTGAGCGCCGCGTTGGAGGCGGAGGCCCCGACTCCCGCGGGTCGCGACGACGCGCCGACCCGCCTCAGCCTCGACGCGCTCGACCGTCTGCATGAGCTGCATCTCTACCCGGCCGAACGCGGCGGCCGCATCCTCGATCTGGGCGTCCAGATGGAGCAGGAGCTGCAGGCCATCGCCTCCTCGCTCTCCCGCCGCTCGGAAAGCGACGGGGAGTTCATGGATCAGCTGGAAAAGGCGCGGGACGGCATGTCGCTTTTCGCCCGCCCCTCCAACGTGCGGCAGATCCTGCGCGATCTGATCGACACGTCGGAAGTCCACGCCGAGCAGACCCAGGTCTTCGCCGGGGAGCTGGAGGTCGCCCGCGCCCAGATCGACGAGCTCTCCGCCGAGCTGAAGGCCGTGCGCGAAAGCGCTTACGTCGACCATCTGACCGGTCTGGCGAATCGGCGTCGCTGGGACCGCGTCGCCGGCGGCGCGGCCGACGACCGCAACGCCGATCCGACGCTGCCCGCCTTCTCCATGGTGATCTGCGATCTCGACCGCTTCAAGCGCGTGAACGACACCTTCGGCCACAATGTGGGCGACAGCGTCATCCGCCAGTTCGCCCAGACCGTGCGGCTCGGCATCAAGGGCAAGGACACCGCCGCCCGCTACGGCGGCGAGGAATTCGCCCTGCTGCTGCCCGAAACCCAGCTCCTGGGCGCCCGCCACGTGGCCGAGAAGATCCGCCAGGCCTTCGCCGCCCAGGCCTTCGTGGTCAGCGACACGCAGCAGCGCGTCGGTGCGCTCTCGGCCTCCTTCGGCGTGGCGGAGCATCGCCCCGGCGAGACGATCGAGGCCCTCGCGGCCCGCGCCGACGCCGCGCTCTACCGCGCCAAGAACAACGGCCGAAACCGCGTCTCCGCCGCCGACTGACTGCGCGCGCGGTCCGTCCCGAAGCCGCCCCGCCACCGGCCGAAAGCCACGCCCAACCGACTCATCCCCGCCGAGGCGCCGCCCCGCCGCCTCGGCGGCGCCCCACCGCCGGAGCCGACCCCCTCGCCGCCCGTCGCGACAGCAGTCGCCGCCGGCGTCAGACACCTCGCCGCCCCGCGAGACAGCCGGCTCCGCCCGCGCCGAACATCACACCGCCCCGCGCGACCGGCAGCGTCGCCCGCGCCAGACGCCTCGCCGCCCCGCGAGATAGCCGGAGCCGCCCGCGCCGAACATCAAGCCGCACCGCGCGACCGCCGGCGCCGCCTTCACCGAACATCTCGCTTCCCCGCGCCGACGCGGAGCCGCGCGACGCGAAAGGATCGCCGCGCCTCGTCGAATCGCCTCCTGAACCAGGTGACTCGCCGGCCCCTGCCGCGCCCGACGTCACGCCGCTTGCACACGACGCCTCGCCCTCCTCGCCGAGGCCAAGCAACCGCGGTTTCCCGGCGTCTCCCGAGATCCCATGCGCTCGCGTCGAAAACCTCCTCGTCCGTCAGACGAGCCGACGCCGACGCCGACGCCGCGGGCCCACGACATCTCTCCATCCCTCACGAACGCCTCGCGAAAGCCTTCCAGCGCGGATCGGGAGTCGCGCTGACGCTCGCCGCAGAAGAGCCGCCTCCATCCGACGCCGCACGACCTCGCGCCGGAGCGTCACAGACCGCGCAGCGAGCCCTGTGCGCCTTCACCGAAGCTCGCGCCCGTCCGCGCAGGGCCTCTAGAGCTTTTCGCTTCCTGACGGAATCGCGCAGGGGATTCGCTTGAGGTTCGTGACGTGATTCATCCTTGAGGCTGGCGAAGGAGGCCAGCCTCCATGACCAAGCCCCTCTCCATTGATCTCAGACAGCGGGTGATCGCCGCGATCGAAGCGGGCCTGAGCTGCCGAGCGGCCGCGACGCGTTTCGGCATCGCGCCGTCGGCGGCGGTGAAGTGGCATCGGCGCTGGCGCGACACCGGCTCGGTCGTTCCCAAGG
>JBCCPD010000304.1:0-4909 GCA_039025075.1 Pseudomonadota bacterium
CGCGCCCGGCCCGAACCGCCCCCCCGCGTCCGCCGTCGCGCGCGTCGGCCCAAGCCGTCCGCCGATCCTCCGCCCCCCTCGCGTCCCGTCGCGGCCGCTCCCCGCCCGCCCGCCGGCCGCCCTCCGCCCCGGCGCGCCCACCCCCCCCCCCCCCGCCAAAAAGCCCCCGCGGCACGCCGCCTCCTTGCTCCGAGCCTCGCCCGCCCCCCGCCCTTGACCCCCCGACGCCATGCCGCCTAATGGGCCCCGCGCCCATCGAAGCCGCGAAAGCCGGGAGGGTTTCATGACGTATTCCGCCAAGGCCGCGTTCAGGCCTCCGGTCTCGCCTCCCCGCTCCCCCCGCGCCGCCGCCGCCCCCCTCCTCGCCGTCGCGGCGGCCGCAGCGCTGCTCCTCGCCCCGTCCCCCGCCGCCGCCGATGAGGTCGAGGAGGCGCTGCAGTCCGCCCTCGCCGCCTGGCAGGCCGGCGACGCCGCCCTCGCCAAGTCCGAGGCCGAATACGCCCTCGCCAAGATCGCCGAGGCCGACGCCGGCGGGCTCGCCGCCTTCCTCCCCCCCGCCCTGCCCGGCTGGACCCGGTCCGAAGCGCAGTCCCAGGCCGCCGGCGCCTTCGCCGGAGGCGCCCTCATCGCCACCGCCGACTACGCCGGCCCCGGCGGCGAGCAGGTCGGCGTCATGATCGCCGCCGACGGGCCGATCTTCATGGCCATGTCGGCCATGTTCTCCAACCCCGCCGCCATGGCCTCCATGGGCACGCTCACCCGCCTCGGCCCGCACCGCGCCGTGGTCTCTCCCGACGGGGAGATCACCGCCATGATCGGCCGCTCCGCCCTGGTGCAGATCACCGGCGGCGCGCCCGACGAGGTCAAGCTCGCCCATCTGCAGACCATGGATCTCGACGGCCTCGCGGCGCGCTGAGGGCCCGGGACATGACCCAAGGCGTGCAGGGCGGAGGCTCCGGCGGCGACGACGGCCCAGGCGCCGACGTCTCCTCCGACGCGGGACCCGACGCCGACCCGGGCGCGCTTCCCCCCCCGGCCAAGGTCGGAACCCCGACGGTCCCGGCAGAGCCCTCGCCCCCCGGCGGCCGCCGCGCCGACCCGGACGCCTGCCGCGAGGATGCCGCGACCGACGCCCCGCCGGAGGCCGCGCTCTCGGCCCTCGGCCTGCCCGCGACGCCCGAGGACGCCGACAACGACAATCCCGACCCCGCCCGCCCTCTGCCCGACAGCGGCGGGGAGCCGCGCCGCATCCGCGAAACGCTCGACCCCTGGCGCGCCGCGGCCCTGCATGCCGCGCTCGACCGCCCCGGCCCGGCCCCGCGCGCCGGCGATCCTCTTATCCCGCTCCAGCACCGGCTCTTCTTCGCCGAGGCCTCGCGCCCGTCCGCCCTCGCCCCCGACGGCGCCCCCGCCCCCGGCGGCCTCTGGCCCGACACCGGGCTGCCGTTCCGCATGCGCGGCGGCGGACGCATCGACTTCCACGCCCCTCTGCGCTTGGGCGAGGAGGCGCTGCGCGTCACCGTCGTGCAGAACGTCGCCCTGCGCCAAGGCGGCGGCGATCCGGTCGCCGTCGTGACCCTGCGCCACGAAATCTCCGGCCCCGAGGGCCTGGCCGTGCGCGAGGAGGAGGACCTGGTCTTCCGCGCCCCGCCCGCCCCAGGCGCCCCCCGCGTCGAGCCCCCTCTGCGCGACGACCGACCCGCCTTCCGGCGCGAGGTCTCGCATGACGCGACGCTTCTGTTCCGCTACGCCGCTCTGACCTACGACGCCAACCGCGCCCATTACGACCGCGCCTTCGCCGCCGCGGTCGGGCATGACGGGCTCCCGGTCCCGGCGATGCTGATCGCCCAGCAGCTGGCCGACCTGCTGGCCGACCGCGCCGCCCGCCGCCTGGCGCGGTTCGAGTACCGCGCCGTGGCCCCGATCCTCGAGGGCGAAAAGGCGAGCCTCAACGGCCGCACCTTCGGCGACCGCGCCGAGCTCTGGGCCCTGCGCCCCGACGGCCGCCTCGCCTTGGAGGCCCGCGCCGCCTTCGGCTGAGGCCGGCGCGGACCGATCGACGCGCAGGGAGATGGCGCGTTCGACAGCTTTCGACCCGAACCCGACGCTCGTGCTGATGGCCGCGAACGGCTGGATCGCGCCCGCTTCCACCAAGTCTGGCCTGGAGCCGACGCACCGCACGAGGGTCGCTGTTTCTAAGGCGACCCGCCCAGCTGAGCGGCGACGACGGCTTCGATGATCCGCTCGGACTCCGGGCCGTCGATCATGGGCAGCACGGACAGCCCATGCGTCGCGGCCCAGATCGCTTTGGCTTTCAAAGCGATCTGATCGGCCGCCAACGAGGTTGGGAGAGCCGCGGCCAGCGCCGTCTCCAACTTGCCGAACGCCCGGAAAGCGCTGGCCCTGAAGCGCTCGTCCCGGGCATCCAGAAGGTCGAGCTGGAACATCACGTCGGCGTAGCCCGGGTGGGTCGTGCGCATCCTCAAATAGGCGATGCACATCGCAATGACGGCGTCCGACGGGGAGTTGGCTGATGACGCTGCAACGTCCATCTGGTGGTCCAGCTTCTCGAACCCCCGCGTCGCGATCGCCGTCAGGAGTCCTTTGGCGCTCCCGAAGTGATGGGACGGCGCGGCGACGGTCACGCCGGTGCGTTCGGCAAGCTTCCGCAGGCTGAATCCTTCGGCGCCTGCTTCGGCCAACAGGCGCGCCCCCTCGCGCACGAGCGCTTCCGGCAGGTTGCCATGGTGATACGTGTCTCGGCCTTGCTGATCCTGAGCCATGCGCAGCACTCAATCACGGAGAACGGGTTGACTCAATCTAAACGGTGTTTAAAAGGGTAACTGAACGCTGTTTAGATAGGTGGGAGTCCAATGCGCCGCACGTTCCAAATCACGCTTCTCTGCGCCGCGTTCATTCCTTTTCTGCTGGGGGCGATGTCGCTCGTCCAAGGCGCCGAACGGTTGGTCCCCGCAGACCTCGTCGACGCCCGACTGGACGGGCAAGTCAGGTTCTGGGGCATACGTTCGATGCTGCCTTTCGTTCTCGCGCTCTGGATCGTCACGCATCTCGACGAGGCGTTCTGGGTTCTCGCGATGGTCGTGGGCGCGACGGCTGCCGGCGGTTTGGCACGGGTCTGGGCCGCCCTTGTCCACGGAGCGCCGGAGCCGTTCCTGATCGGCATCATCGCCTTCGAGGTTGCCACGCTCCTGTTCTTGCCTTGGTACAAACAAATCAATCACGGAACGCCAGCGAACAAAGCGACGGACGGCGAAGACGGAAAGTCCATCGCTTGAGCCTGGACCGACAGCAGCGGAGCCCGCGCAGCGGACGCTGATGCTTCTTGGGGCGAAGGTCACCTGGCCGCCGAAGCCCACGCCCTATCCCCCGCCGCCAATCACGTCCTTCCCTGCCAATCGCAACGCAACGCGGCCTCAGCGCCTCCCAAGCCAAGCCGTTCCCGCCGCATTGACCGCGACCGCCCTCGGCGCTACTCCCCGCCTCCCGCGCCGCCACGGCGCGCGACATGAACCACAGGGAGGGCGCCGCCATGACCGCCGCCGAACACGCCGCCCGCGCCGACCACCTTGTCGCGCAGGCCCCGGGCCCGCGCCTCGCGCCCCTGGCCGAGCGTCTGCCCTCCGCCGTCCCCTTCGTCGGCCCCGAAACGCAGGAGCGCGCCCTCGGCCGCGCCTTCGACGCCCGCATCGGCGCCAATGAAAGCGTCTTCGGTCCCTCCCCCAAGGCCGTCGCTGCCATGCAGGCCGCCCTGCCGGACCTGTGGATGTACGGCGACCCGACCATGCACGACCTGCGCGAGGCGCTCGCCGGCCATCACGGCCTCGCCCCCGAGAACATCATCGTCGGCGAAGGCATCGACGGCCTGCTCGGCGTCCTCACCCGCCTCCTCGTCGCCCAAGACGCCCCCGTCGTCACCTCAGACGGCGCCTACCCCACCTTCAACTACCACATCGCCGGCTTCGGCGGCCGCCGCGTCGCCGTCCCCTATGCCGGCGACCACGAGGACCCCGACGCCCTCGTCGCCGCCGCCGCCTCCCACGCCGCGCCGCTCATCTACATGGCCAATCCCGACAACCCCATGGGAACCTGGCACGACGCCGCCACCGTCCAGGCCATGATCGAGCGCGTGCCCCCCGGCGCCGTCCTCTGCCTCGACGAGGCCTATGCCGAGTTCGCGCCTGCCGAGGCCCTCCCCCCGATCGACCCCCAGGACCCCCGCGTCATCCGCATGCGCACCTTCTCCAAGGCCCGCGGCCTCGCCGGCCTGCGCGTAGGCTACGCCATCGGCCACGCGGAGCTGATCCGCGCCTTCGACAAGGTCCGCAACCATTTCGGCGTCGGCCGCGTGGCCCAGGCCGGCGCCCTCGCCGCGCTCTCGGACGACGCCTGGCTCGCCCATGTCCGCGCCCAGGTCCGGATCGCGCGCGACCGCATCGCCGCCATCGCCGCCGACAACGGCCTGACGGCCCTCCCGTCGGCCGCCAACTTCGTCGCGGTCGACTGCGGCGCGCGCGACGACGGCGGCGCCTTCGCCAAAGCGGTGCTCGACGGCCTCGTCTCCCGCGGCGTCTTCGTGCGCATGCCCTTCGTGGCGCCCATGACCCGCTGCATCCGCGTCTCCGCCGGCCGCCCGGCCGATCTCGACGCCTTCGCCGCCGCGCTGCCCCAGACCCTGGCCGAGGCCCGCGCCGCCGCCTGACCGCCCCGCCTTAACGCTCCGCCTTCACGCTCCGGTAACCGTTCCGGTCTAAGCGAGACCCGCCGGACGGTCCGGGCGCCCCCCGACGTCCCCGGACGCCCCGGGGCGGCTTGCCCTGTCCGCGCCGCAGCATGCGCGCCCGCCCCCTCGGCTCGGAGCCTTCGAAGATGGCCGCCCAGCTCCCGCCCC
>JBCCPD010000305.1:0-4894 GCA_039025075.1 Pseudomonadota bacterium
CGACCCCCTCCTCGTCGCCGCCACCGACGGCATCGGCACCAAGCTGCGCCTCGGCCTCGAAACCGGCCGCCTGCGCGGCCTCGGCCAGGACCTGGTCGCCATGTGCGTCAACGACCTGATCTGCCAGGGGGCCGAGCCGCTGTTCTTTCTGGACTATTTCGCCACCTCCAAGCTCGACGTCGACGCCGCGGCCGAGCTCGTCGAAGGCGTCGCCGAGGCCTGCGCCCAGGCCGGCTGCGCCCTCATCGGCGGCGAGACCGCCGAGATGCCGGGCCTCTACGCGCCCGGAGACTTCGACGCCGCCGGCTTCGCCCTGGGCGCGCTCGAACGCGGCGCCCAGCTGCCGCGCCCCTCCGCCCCCGGCGACGCGCTCCTGGCCTGCGCCTCCTCCGGCCCCCATTCCAACGGGTTCTCGCTGATCCGCCGCATCCTCGAGGTCGCGCAAGCCGACCTCTCAGCCCCCGCCCCCTGGGACGCCTCCCAAACCCTGGCCGAAGCTCTCCTTGCCCCCACGCGCCTCTACCCGCGCGCGGCCAAGGCCGCCCTCGCCGCCGGCGCCGAAAACCTCAAGGCCTTCGCCCACGTCACCGGCGGCGGCCTCACCGACAACCTCCCCCGCGTCCTCGCCGAAGGGCAGGGCGCCCGCCTCGATCTTTCGACGCGCCCGCTCCCCCCGGTCTTCGCCTGGCTGCAGGCCCAAGGCGGGGTCGAGGACGCCGAGCTGCGCCGCGTCTTCAACTGCGGCGTCGGCCTGGTCGTCGTGGTCGCCCCCGAGGCCGCCGCCCCCGTCGCCCAGGCCCTGGCCGAGGCCGGCGAAGACGTCTGGACCATGGGCGAGGTCGTGGACGCGCCCGGCATCGCCTACGCATGACCGAGGCGTCGCGAAAAACCCGCGTCGCCATCCTCATCTCCGGCTCCGGCACCAACATGGAGGCGCTGCTGGAGGACATGACCGACCCCGCCCATCCGGGCGAGCCGGCCCTGGTCCTGTCGAATCGCGACGACGCCGGCGGCCTCGCCAAGGCCGAGGCGCGCGGCGTGCCCGCCGCCGTCGTCCCGCACCAGGGCCGCCCCCGCGCCGCCTTCGAGGCCGCGCTCGCCGCCGAGCTCGCCCGCGCTCGAGCCGAAATCATCTGCCTCGCCGGCTTCATGCGCATCCTCACCCCCGGCTTCGTGCAGCGCCGGGCGGGGCGCATCCTCAACATCCACCCCTCGCTGCTGCCGCTCTTTCCGGGCCTCGACACCCACGCCCAGGCCCTCGCCGCCGGCGTCGCGATCCACGGCTGCACGGTGCACGAGGTCACGCCCCAGCTCGACGCCGGCCCCATCCTCGGCCAGGCCGCCCTCCCGGTCCTGCCCGAGGACACGCCCGAAACCCTCGCCGCCCGGCTTCTGCCGCTGGAGCATCGCCTCTACCCGCAGGTCCTGCGCGCGCGCCTCTCCGGCCGATCCGACAGGATAGCCCTCCTCTCCTGACCCCAGTCCGCCAACCCCAGCCGCCGCGCCGACCTTCCCGCGGTTGGACGTTGCGCGACCGAGTCGGTTCATCTATATTTATAGATAGTGAACGCGTCGGCTCGTCCTTTGCGAGCCCTTCGCCCGTTTCGTTGCGTTTGGGGAAGCGAACGATGATCAAGCTCCGACTCGCGGCCGTCGCCGCGCTCGTCCTCCTGCCGGCCGCCGCCGCGCAGGCCGTCACCGTCCAGAACGCCGGGTTCGAAACCCAAGGCGCCGGGACCTCCCGTACGGCCGTCGGCTGGACCCAATCCCAAAACGACGGCCGCGACGACGCCGTCATGCCCTGGGACGCGCCCGGCCCGACCGAAGGGTCCTGGCTCATGCGTCTCAACGGCGGCGCCACGGCCAAACCCGTGGTCAGTCAGACCGTCTCGGGCTTCGAGGTCGGCCGCACCTACAAGCTCTCCGTCGACGTCGGCAACTACGCGGCGCGCTTCGGCTCCGACGACGGCCTGAACTTCGCCATCGAGGCGGAAGGGCTGGGCCTCGCCTCCGCTCTCTTCTCCAAGGACGACCTCGGGATCGGCGTCGCCGACAGCCCCATGGTCACCGCCTCGCTGATCTTCCAGGCCGACGCGACGGACATGACGATCCGCTTCCGCGGCCAGATCGAGGACGACAGCTCCTTCGTCATCGACGACGTGCGCATCAATGCCATCCCCGCGCCCCTCGCCGCGCCGATGCTGCTGAGCGCCTTCGCCCTCGCCGCCGCCGCCCGCCGCAGGGTCCGGCAGCGCTGAAGCCGTCGCGACTTCGGTTGAGAGCGACCTTACGTCATGCTGCGAATTGCCTCACCCTGGGGATGTGAGGATTCGACCATGACCGTTTTGCGTTTCGCCGCCGCCGCCGCGGCGGCTCTTGCGACGACCGCTCCCGCGGCAGCGTTCACCATCAGCAATATCGAGACGAGCGACGTCGGCCTCTGGGGTTCGGGCAACGTGCCCATTCACGGCCAGACCTTCGAGGCGCCGGCCGTGAACGTTCTCGACACGGCCAGGTTCACCATCGACGACGGCGGAGACGACATCGCCTTCGCCGCCTACCTCTATGCGTGGGACGACGCAGCGCGCAGCGTCGACGGAGGACCCCTCGGATCGGTTCTCGGGCTATCGACGGGCGCGCTCGACGTTAAGACCGACTACCAAGTCGACTTCGGCGGCGTGCCGCTGACGCCGGGCGAGGATTACGTGGTCTTCTTCGAGGCGCTGTCGGAAGGGCAGGCGATCTGGAGCTACGGCCCCGCCGGGGGCTACGGCGACGGGGCCTTTCGCTACCTCCAGGCGACGCTGGCCGATGTAGGGGACGAGTGGGGACCGGGGTTCGACGGCGATCTCGACTTCACCTTCGCCTTCTCCGAACCGGCCGCCCCGTCGTCGGACGTGCCGGTTCCCGCGGCCCTGCCGCTCTTCGCCGCCGCGCTCGGCGCATTCGGACTGGTCAGGTCACGCCGTCGAGCCTGACCCGAGCCCTCGGCCTCAAGCCCTCCGCCGGACCGCCGCCAGCGCGCCCAGCGCCGTCAGCAGCAGCGCCGCCGGCGCGGGGATCGGGATCGTCGCCAGCACCAGCTCGTCGATCTGCGTCACGAAGTCGAACCCGGCCTCTTCGGGATCGCCGGTCAGCTGGCCGTAGTCGAAGACGTCGTGGCTCAGCCGATAGGTCTCTCCGGGCAGGAAGATCGGGATGGAGCCCATGTCGAAGGCGAACCATCCCACCGCGTCGAAAAAATTCCGCCCCGACGTCCCGTTCGGCCCCGAAATCTCGAAGGCGGAGCGAAAGCCGAGGACGTCCGCGTCGAACGCCACGGCCTCGCCGACGAAATCGATGTCGTATTCCAGGATGCGGGTCGGGATGTCGAAGACCAGGTCCACCGACACGATCTCCACGTCTCCCGTCCGCCCGAAGACGAGGCCGTCCTCGTCCACGAAACCGCCGGGAGGCGGAGGATCCGCCGGTCCAGGCGGGTCGGGAAAGACCGGCGTCACGATGTTCCGAAAGGTGATCCCGAACGGCCCGGCCACGGCGCGGTCGCCGTCCTGCACGAAATCGTCCTGGAAGTCGGTCTGGCCTTCCGGCGGATCCTGGGTGTCGAGATTGAGAATGACCGCCGCCTCGGCCCCGCTCGCCGAGACCAAAACGGCGACCGCCGCCGCGCCGAAGCCCTTTGCGAAACTCATCGTTATGGCCACCTCGCCCATACGCATTGCCGACTGGCGAAAGCCTAGCCCGACCGCGCTCTGCGATAAAGCCCGCCGTCGCCCCGTGCTCGGCCTCTGCGCCCGAGGTCGACCCTGGCGCGGGCCCGCCGCCTCACACGCGCCGCCGGGTCCCCGCCAAAGCCCCCAGCGCCGACAGCATCAGCCACGCGGCCGCGGGCAGGGGCACCTCGCTCGATCCGCCCAGACCGTCGCCCCCGACCGTGAATTCGATCGTGGTGGCGCCGATGCTCCCGACATAGACGCCTTCTTCGGCCCCGATGCCCGCTAGAGTCAGGTCGAAGAACGTCGCCGAGCCCGACAACGGCTCGCCCGACGCATAACCGACCGGCACGTAGATCTGCCCGAGGGAGCCGTTGCCGAGAAAGCCGAACGCGTCGCCCGTCGACAACGACTCCAGCGGCTGCGGGTAGGCGACGCCGCCGCCGGGCCCGAAGCTCGGAAAGACGCCGTCGAACTCCTCATAGAACGAAAACGTGCCCGGCAGCGACGTGATGAAGGGATCGGAGGGCGCGATCTCGTTCGGCTGAGGCAGAAAGCCTCCGAACAGGCCCAGCCCGGTCGTATCCACCGCGCCCTGGAACTCGAAGACTAGATCATCGCCGATCTCCGCCAGCGAGGCCTCGACGAACGTCGCCGAAGCCGGCCCCGCGGCCAGAAACGTCAAAGCGGCCAGGCCGGCCGCGGCGATCCTCATGCGTTGACTCACGTTCTTGTCCTTCGATCCCGTCCATCGCCGCGCGCCCGTCCGAACGACCGAAGCGCCAGCGCGACGTTCACATGAAGACCCTGCACATGAACCGGGGGCGAACGTCCAGCCTCGCGCGTCGCGCGCCACTCAGCAACGACGAAGGGCCGCGCCCCGACGGCGCGGCCCCGCGGTCGGCGTCGGGCGGGTCCGATCAGCCGACGATCTCGGTCCCGCTGAAGAAATAGGCCATTTCGACGGCCGCGTTCTCCTCGCTGTCCGACCCGTGCACGCTGTTCTCGCCGATGCTCAGCGCGAATTCCTTGCGGATGGTGCCCTCGGCCGCCTCGGCCGGGTTGGTCGCGCCCATCACCTCGCGGTTCTTCGCCACCGCGTCCTCGCCCTCCAGCACCTGCACGACGACGGGGCCCGAGGCCATGAACTCGCACAGCTCGCCGTAGAACGGCCGCTCGGC
>JBCCPD010000306.1:0-4877 GCA_039025075.1 Pseudomonadota bacterium
GACCAAGGCGGAGACGTTGGGCCCTTCGGGCGGCCAGCGGCAGACGCCCTGGGGCGCGGGCATCAGGCAGAGCGTGCGGCCGGCCTCCCCCATCAACGGCCGCAGCAGGGGCGCGGCGAAGCCGAAGCCGACGACGGTCATTCCCTCGACATTGGGCCAGAGCGCGCGCACCGCCCCTTGCAGGGAGCTTTGCGCCGCCCGGCCGAGCGCCGTGCGGTAGTAGAAGCGCCTGAGGTCCACCACGTCGAGATGCATCGCGTCTTTCGCCCGCTGCGCCGCCCGGAGTAGGGTCGCCCCGCCAGCCTAGCGCAGGCGGGGCCCGGTCCGCATCCCCTGCACGCCCCTGCCGCGCCCAGCCTTCGGAGGAAGCCGCCCATGTCGCTCGACGTCACCGTGATCCCCTGCCTGTCGGACAATTACGGCTACCTGCTGCACGAGACGGAGCAGGACGTCTGGGCGGTGGTCGACGCGCCCGACGCCGCGCCCTTGAAGGGGGCCATCGACGCGGCGGGCGGCAAGCTCGATCTGATCCTGATCACCCATCACCACGCCGACCACATCGACGGCGTGGCGGCGCTGGTGGAGGCCTATGGGGCCAAGACCGTCGGCCATGCGGCGGACAAGGCGCGGCTGCCGAAGCTCGACATCGAGGTGAGCGAGGGGGACGAGGTCTCGGTCGGCGCCGAGGCGGCGCGGATCATCGACGTGTCGGGCCACACGGTCGGCCATATCGCCTACGCCTTCGAGGGCGCCCGGCAGGCGTTCACGGCGGACAGCCTGATGGCGCTGGGCTGCGGCCGGGTTTTCGAAGGCACCCACCTGCAGATGTGGGAGAGCCTGAGCAAGCTCGCCGCTTTGGACGACGCCACGGAGGTTTTCTCCGGCCACAACTACGGCAAGGCCAACGGCGCCTTCGCGATGAGCATCGAGCCGGACAACGCGGCGCTGAAGGCGCGCATCGAGGCCATCGCGGCGGCGGACGCGGCGGGCGAGCCCATCGTGCCGGTCACGCTTGCGGAGGAGAAGGCGACCAATCCGTTTCTGCGGGCGGTGGAGCCGTCGGTGAAAGCGGCCGTCGGTCTGCCCGGCGGCGACGACGCGGCGGTCTTCGCCGAAGTGCGGCGGCGCAAGGACAACTTCTGATGGGGGGCGACGTCGCGCTGGTCGCGATGCACTACCAGAACGAGAACTGTCATCCCGACGGCAAGATCCGCGTCGGCATCCCGGCGGATGCGGAGTGGCGGTGGGAGCGGCTGGGCGCCGCCAAGCGGCTTTTCTCGGGAGCGCGCGCGAAGGGCGTCCCGATCGTGCACGTGCGGCTGGCCGTGCCGACGGACTATCGCGGGGTGGTCGCCAACACCGACCATATCCGCGAGTGGATGGCTCTGGAGGCCTGGCGAGAGGGGACCTGGGGGACGGAGTTCATGGAGGGGCTCTGCCCCGAGGGCGACGAAGTCGTGGTCACCCATCAGCGCAACAGCGGGTTCCATGGCTGCCCCTTGGCGGATGTGCTTTGGCGGCTCGGCGCGCGGCGGATCGTGGTGAGCGGGGTGAGCACCGCCTATGCGGTCGAGGGCACGGTGCGCCATGGGGCCGACATCGGCTTCCAGGTGATGGTGGCCGGCGACGCCTGCGCCACGGCCCGGCCGGAGCAGCATGAGGCCGCGCTCGCCGCCATGGCGCCCTTGGCGCAGGTGCTGACCGTGGACGAGGTCCTCGCGCGGTTGTGACCCGCGCCGCGGCGGTGCGTCCCAGGGCGCAACGAAAAACCCGGGCGCGGCGTCTTCTGCGGGACGGCGGCGACGCTATGGTCGCCGCGAGGCCCCGAACGACTTCCAAGAGGATCCCGCCATGACCCTGCGCCTGCTCGGCATTTCCGGCTCGCTCCGCCAAGACAGCACCAACACCAAGCTGATGCGCGAAGCGATGCGCCTTTTCGGCGAGGCGGAAGCGGAGGTGGGGGATCTGCGCTTGCCCCTCTACGACGGCGATCTGGAGGCGGCGGAGGGCGTTCCGGCGGAGGTCGTCAAGCTCGCCGACCAGATGCGGGCGGCGGACGCGATCGTGATCGCGACGCCGGAATACAACAAGGCCCCTCCGGGCGTGCTGAAGAACGCCCTCGACTGGGTGAGCCGCACGAAGCCCATGCCCATGGGCGGCACGCCGGTCGCGATCATGTCCGCCGCGGCGGGCCGCGCGGGGGGCGAGCGCACGCAGTTCGCGCTGCGTCTGATGCTGGCGGCGTTCAACCCGCGGCTTCTGCAAGGACCCGAGGTGATGATCGCGGCCTCCCACGACGCCTTCGACGAAGGCGGGGCGCTGAAGGACGATTTCGCGCGGGGGCTGGTCGAGAAGCTGATGGCCGCGCTGCGGGCGGAGGCTGATCGGAGCTGAGCCCGCGACGCCGGCCTTCTCGCGTCGGCGCCCCTGCCCGGCGGGCTCAGCGCACCCGTTCGGGAAGGAGGCCTCGGGGGCTGAAGCGCATCACCAGCAGCAGGATCAGCCCCATGAAGACCATGCGCATGTGGGGCGCGCTTTCGCGCAGGTGGGCAGCGATGTCGGAGCCCGCGGGGAACGGGGCGGCGAGGACGCCCATCAGCCACTGGCCCATGGGTTCCGCCTGCACCCAGACGAACCAGATGAGGAAGCCGCCGAGGACCGAGCCCCAGTTGTTGCCGGAGCCGCCGACGATCACCATCACCCAGATCAGGAAGGTGAAGCGCAGGGGGTTGTAGCTGCCCGGCGTAAACTGCCCGTCGAGGGTGACGAGCATGGCCCCGGCGACGCCGACCACGGCCGAGCCTAAGACGAAAATCTGCAGGTGGCGGGCGGTGACGTCCTTGCCCATCGCCTCCGCCGCCGCCTCGTTATCTCGGATGGCGCGCATCATTCGGCCCCAGGGGGAGTTGAGGGCGCGCTCCGCCAGCCACATGAGGATGGCGAGCACGGCGGCGAAAAGGACGGCGTAGCAGAGCTTGACGAAGATGCCCGAGGCCTCGCCCGCCTCGAGGCCGAGCGCGGCGGCGCGGTCGACGAAGGCGAGGCTCTCCTGCAGGTCGATCTCGTAGGGCACGGGGCGGTCGAGGCCGGTGACGTTCTTGACGCCGCGGGCAAGCCAATCCTCGTTCTTGACCGCCGCCAGGATGATCTCGGAGATGCCGAGGGTGGCGATGGCGAAATAGTCGGAGCGCAGGCCCAGCGAGATTTTTCCCACTATCCAGGCGGCGCCGGCGGCGAGGACGCCGCCGACCAGCCAGCCGAGGGTGATGGGCAGGCCGAGGCCGCCCAGGTAGCCGGCGGTGGCGGGGTCGACGGACTCCACCGCCTCGACGGCGGGGTCGTAGAACCAACGGGTTAGGGCGTAGCCGGCGACGATCACGAGGGTGGTGGCGAAGCCGCGGAGGGCTCCGGGGGCGAGGGCTCGGCGGGTCCAGAGGATCGCGGCGACGGTGGCGAGGAGGGCGGCGAGGGCGGCGAGTAGGCCGAGGCCGCCGGCGCCCCAGGCCTCGGGGATGGGCGGCTGGGAGACGAGGACGGCGGCGACGCCGCCTACCGCGGCGAAGCCCATCGTGCCGACGTTGAAGAGGCCGGCATAGCCCCAGGCCATGTTCACCCCGATAGCCATGATCGAGGAGATCAAGCAGAGGTTGAGGATGGCGAGCGACACGTTCCAGCTTTGCGTCAGGCCGACGATGACGAAGAGAACGGCCATGACGGCGAAGAGGACGGGGCCGCGCCAGGCGGGGACGTTGACGGCTGCGGCGCGGGGGGCGGCGGCGGGGGCGCTCACAGGACCCTCCCTCGGAAGAGGCCTGTGGGGCGGACCAGCAGGACCACCACCAGGATCACGAAGCTGACGGCGAACTTGTAGTCGGTGGAGAGGAGCTGGACGAGGCCGGCGGGGGTCCAGTCCTCGGGGCCCAGGTAGCCGAGGAATTTTCGGTAGGCGTAGGTGACGCTCATCTCGGAGAAGGCGACGATGTAGCCGCCCGCCACGGCCCCGAGCGGCTGGCCGATGCCGCCGACGATGGCGGCCGCGAAGATGGGCAGCAGCAGCTGGAAATAGGTGAACGGCTTAAAGGACTTGTCCAAGCCGTAGAGGGTGCCGGCGAGGCAGGCGAGGGCGGCGGCGATGATCCAGGTGACGCGGACGACGCGGGCCGGGTCGACGCCGGAGAGGAGGGCGAGGTCCTCGTTGTCCGAGTAGGCGCGCATGGCCTTGCCGGTGCGGGTGCGCTGCAGGAACCAGAAGAGGGCGGCCATGGCGGCGACGGCGGCGACGAGGGTCAGAACCTGGGTGGTGCGGATGGCGAGGCCTTCGGAGAGGCCGGCCCAGTCGCGGAAGTCGCGGGCGCGGACCACGAAGCGCTCGCCGTCGGCGAAGCGCTGGTCGTCGGGGCCGATCAGGAGGCGCACGAGGCCGTTCAGGAGGAACATCACGCCGACCGAGGCGATGACGATGACCACGGGCTTGGCGCGCTGGCGGCGGTAGAACTCGAAGATCGTGTCGTCGATCCAGAGGCTTAGGAGGGCCGTGATCGCGATGCCTAGGGGGAGGGCGAGGAGCGCGGTGGGGAGAGGGCCGAGGGAGAGGCCGAGGGCCTGGAGGCCCCAGGTGCCGAAAATGACGATCATGGCGCCGAAGGCCATGAGGTCTCCGAACGCGAAATAGGCGAAGCGGAGGATGCCGAAGATCAGGGTGACGCCGAGGGCGCCGAGGGCGAGCTGGGAGCCGTAGGAGAGGCCCGGCAGAAGGACGAAATTGCTGAACAGGATGAGGGCGTTGAGGATGTCGGTCATCCGTGCTCCCTCCGGCAGGCGCCGAGGCGGAGGACGGAGGCGGGGCCTTCTTCGCCGATGCCGTGGGCGGAATGGGC
>JBCCPD010000307.1:0-4875 GCA_039025075.1 Pseudomonadota bacterium
GGGGACGGCGGGTCGGCGGGGGCGCGGACAGGGCGCGGCGGCGGACCGGCCGGGACGTCCTGGCCCATTGACCCCCCGCGCCGAAGGCTCAGGTTCGTCCGCACCGATCGCAGACGAGGGAGACATGCCATGAGCCGAGACGCCCTGGGCTGGCGCTGCAAATTCGCCGTGGTGGCGCCGTCCACCAACACCATCGTGCAGCCGGACATGGACACGTTCCGCGTGGGCGGAGGCCTCGAAGGCGTCACCAACCATTACGGCCGCATCTACGTGCCGAACATGTCGGTCAAGAACGACGACGACTTCGTGGCGCTGGTGGACGCGATCGGGGCCTCGCTGAACGACGCCGTCGACCGCTGCAAGACCTGCGAGCCCGACTATCTGATCATGGGCATGAGCGCTCTGATGTTCTGGGACGGCCGCGACGCCTCGGAAAAGCGGATGCATGAGCTGTCGGACTATTGCGGCCTCCGCGTCTCCGCCGGCTCCTTCGCCTGCGAGGACGCTCTGAACCTGACGGGGGCCAAGCGGATCGCCGTGATCTCCCCTTACATGCCGATCTCCGACGTCAACGTCACTCGCTTCTTCACCGATTGCGGCTTCGAGGTGGTGCGCTTCCGCGGCCTCAAATGCGCCTCCCCCGTCGCCATCGCCCAGGTGCAGGAGGACGACCTGCGCCGGCACGTCGCCGAGATGGACGGCGACGACGTCGACGCCTTCGTGCAGGTCGGCACCAACATGAGCATGGTCAAGCTGTGCCGGGAGCTGGAGGCGGAATACGCCAAGCCCTTCATCCCGATCAACGCGGCGACCTACTGGCATGCGCTGCGGGCCATGGGCATCGAGGACCGGTTCCCCGGCCATGGCTGGCTGTTCGAGAAGCACTGATGACGGGCAAGGTCGCCCTGATCACCGGCGGCGGCCGCGGGATCGGCAAAGAGTTCGCCGGGGTCCTGACCGCCGCCGGCTGGCGCGTGATGCTCACCGCCGCCCGCTCGCGCGAGGAGCTGGAGGCCACGGTCGCCGACCTGCGCGCCGCGCAGGGCGAGGGCGCCGCCGCAGGCGTGACGGCCGATGCCGGGCGGGAGGCGGACGCCGCCCGCGCCGTCGCCGAAACGCTGGACCGGTTCGGCCGGCTCGACGCGCTGATCAACAATGCCGGTCGCGGCCCGCGGGAATTCACCGAGACCTTCGCCACCGATCCCCTGAGGTTCTGGGAACTGTCGGCGGAGGGTTGGGCGGAGCTGATCCGCTCCAACGTCGACGGGCCGTTCCTGACCGCCAAGGCCGCGGCCCCGGCGATGATCGCCCAGGGCTGGGGGCGCATCGTCAACATCTCCACCAGCCGGATCACCATGATCCGCAAGGGCTTCGCGCCCTACGGCCCCTCCAAGGCGGCGCTCGACGCGATGACGCGGATCTTCGCTCAGGATCTGGAGGGAACGGGCGTCACGGTGAACACTCTGCTGCCCGGCGGCGCGACAGACACGCCCTTCATTCCCGGCGAGGGGCCGACCCGGACGGGCGCGGACCTCAAGCTGCTGCCGGTCCATGTGATGAACGAAGCGCTCCTATGGCTGGTCTCGGAAGCGTCCGACGGCGTCACCGCCGGCCGTTTCGTCGGCGTGAACTGGGACCCGACCGACCCTTCGGCCTGCCGCGAGGACACCGGCGCGCCGCCTCTCATCCTGTGACGGGCCGCGAGGCGCGACGTTCCACGCCGCGCCTCGCGTCGGCCGGCGCAACCAGGGCGCGAATCACCATTTTCATGGACAAAACGGCCCCGAACGCGACAGTCTGAGCCGGATCGGCGCCGCAGCGCGGCCGCCAGTGCGGGAGGGACCTCATGCTCAACGAGTTCAAGGAATTCGCGGTCAAAGGCAATGTCGTCGACATGGGCGTGGGCATCGTCATCGGCGCCGCCTTCACCAGCATCGTCACCAGCTTCGTCGCCGACATCGTCAACCCGATCATCGGTCTGTTCACCGGCGGGCTGGATTTCTCGGGCCTCTACCTGAACCTGTCGGGACAGGAGGTCGCCTCCGCCGCCCAGGCCAAAGAGGACGGCCTCGCGGTGATCACCTACGGCGTCTTCATCAACGCGGTGATCGCGTTCCTGATCGTCGCCTGGATCCTGTTCTTCGTCATCAAGGGCGTCAACAGCCTCAAGCGCGCCGAGGAAGAGCCGGCGCCCGAAGAGCCCAAAGGCCCCTCCCAGGAGGAGCTGCTGGCCGAGATCCGGGATCTGCTGGCCAAGCAAGGCTGAGGCGGGCCGCGGGCCGGGCACGCGCGGCGGTCGCGCCGGGCTCGCGGGTCGCGAGCCTCATCCCGCCCTCCGCGCAGGGAGGGCGGCGCGCTCCCCGGCGTCAAAGCCCGGCGAGATGCTCCAGGGCGTAGAGCGTGCCCATGCCCGCGGCGACCGCCTCCAGCAGGCGGCGCCGCAGCGCGCCGACCAGCAGCGCCGCCGCCCCCGCCGCCAGGTGAGCAACGTCAGTCTGCCCGCCGGTGGAGCCGGGCCACACCACCATCGGCGCCACCAGCGCCGGCAGCACCGCCACGGGAACGTAGCGCAGCAGCCGCAGCGCCCAGATCGGCAGCTCCCGGTCGCCCAGCACGCCGATGAAGCTGAAGCGGATCAGAAAGGTGCTCAGCCCCAGCGCCAGGATCACCGGCCAGAACACCCAGGGGTCCTGCAGGCTCATGCCGCCGCCCGGCGCAGCGCCCGCCGCTCCAGCAGCATCTCGACCCCGGCGCCCGTCGCCATGCCCAGCGCGCCGGAAAGCGGCAGGCCCAGGCTCCACGGCAGTCCCGCCAGCGCCAAAGACCCGGCGATCGAGGCCGCGCAGGCCGCCAGCGCCGGCGCGCCGCGCAGCATCGGCGCGAAGACGGCGATGAAGGTGACGGCCGGCGCGAAGTCCAGCGACCAGGCCTCGGGGATCGCGCGGCCCGCCAGCGCCCCCGCCAAGGTGGCGACGATCCAGGCCGGCATGATCGGCGTGGCGACGCCCACGTAGAACCCGATCTTCTCCCAAAGCGCGAGGCCCGGCCGCGCCTCGTAGCGGGCGATGGAGGCGGCGTAGACCTGATCGACGTTCAGATAGGCCAGAAGCAGCCGCCAGCGCATCGGCGCCGCCCCCAGATGCGGGGCCAGCGAGGCCGAATACATCGCCATGCGCAGGTTCACCGCCAGCGCCGCGCCGAAGGCGACGAAGGCGGGCGCGCCCTCGCGCATCAGCTCCAGAAACGCGAATTGGGACGCGCCGGCGATGACGATGGAGGTCATGGCCATGGTCTGCAGAAGATCCAGCCCGCTTTCGGTCGCCACCGCGCCGAACAGCATCCCGAACGGGATCGCCACGACCAGGAAGGGCAGGCCTTGCAGCACGCCCTCCCGCCAGGCGCGCCAAGGCTCGCGGCCTGAGGGGCCGGCGGACGCGCCGCTAGACTCGTAGAGGGGCTGGGCGTCGGGATCGGGTCGGGTCATGGTGGGCCGGTCGTCGGGCGCTTTCGTAAGGCGTCCTTATCGCGGCGCGGCGGCGCCGGCGCAAATGAAGGATCGTGCGGCATGACGTCAGCCATCGCGATGGTAGGCCCAGGCTTCGACGGGGCGGCGGGCCAGGGCGAGGGCGAGGGCGTCCAGTCCGGCTGGATCCTCCGCCCCGACCCCAAGGCCCCCGGCCTGACCCGCGCCGTAACGGGCCGCGACCATGACGGCGCCGAGGTCGAGATCGCGGTGGTCGAGGAACGCCCCCTGACCCTTTACCTCAACGGGCAGGAGATCGTGACCGCCATGACCCTCGGCGACCACCCCGAGGCGCTCGCCGTCGGATACCTGGCCAATCAGGGCATGCTGCTGCCCTCCGACGAGATCACCGCCGTCGATTTCGATGCGGAGGCGGAGGCGGTCGTGGTGCGCACCGCGCGCGAGACCGACTACGAGGATCGCCTGAAGCGCGTCACCCGCACCTCCGGCTGCGCGGTCGGCACGCTGTTCGGCGACGTGATGGCGGGACTGGAAGGGCTTATCCTGCCGGCGGGCGAGGTCCGCGCCTCGGACCTCTACGCCCTCGCCAAGACCATCAACACCACGCCGAGCCTCTACCTGGAGGCCGGCGCCATCCACGGCACGGTGCTGTGCGAGGGCGCCCGGCCGTTGGTCTACATGGAGGATGTCGGCCGCCACAACGCGGTGGACAAGATCGCCGGCTGGATGCGGTTGCGGGGCGCGGCGCCGGCCGGAAAACTGCTCTACACCACCGGCCGTCTGACCTCGGAGATGGTGATCAAATGCGCCCTGATGGGCATCGCGGCCCTGGCCTCGCGCTCGGGCTTCACCGCCTCGGGCGTGGACCTGGCGCGCCAGGTGGACTTGACCCTGATCGGAAGGCTCCGCGGCCGCCGCTTCGTCTGCCTGAGCGGAGAGCATCGGCTGATCCGCGACGCCGACCCGACCGGCGTGGCGGAAGAGGCGGCGAAGCATCGGCGCAAAGGGGCCCGGCGGTGAGCGAGGATCCGCAGCGGCGCCGCGGCGCGTCTTGGCCGAGCGGCCGCAGGCCGGCTCTCGGGTCTGCGCGCGGCAGCAGCCATCGCGTCCCCTTCGCGCGCCCTCCAAGTCAAAAGGAGGATGGGCCGCGATCGCTTCCCCTTTCGGACGTCGGTCGACGACGCAGGGCCGGACCCGTCGAGCCTTGCGTTCGGCCCGCGCCCGCACGGGCGACTGAAGAGAGTTCCTCCGACGCAAAGAAGCCCTCCGGTCGCCCTCATCCTCATCTCCTCGATCCGGCTCCGACGGCGCGCATCGAGACGTCCGGTTCGCCGCCGGCCTCATCGGCGCTCGGCCGCGTCGGTCCGATCCGCAGAGGCGCCGCGTGACCC
>JBCCPD010000308.1:0-4860 GCA_039025075.1 Pseudomonadota bacterium
TCGCGGAGAAGCGCTTGCCGACGCTGGACGAGATCAACGCCGTCGCCCCCGACGTGCCCGTCTACGTCCTGCACCTCTACGACCGAGCCTGGCTCAACAAAGCCGCGCTGCGGGCGCTGGGCATGGACGAGCACTTCTACGAGCCCTTCGTCTCCGGCCGCTTGGAGCGCGACGACAACGGCGTGCCGACGGGCCTCGCCTTGGCACGGCCCAACGCCCAGCCGCTCTACGCGCTGCTGGACATGGCCCCCAAGCTCGACTTCGAGCAGCAGATCACGTCCACCAAGCACTACTTCCGAGCGTTGAACGGCCTCGGCCTGACCTCCGCCCTCGACTGCGCGGGCGGGTTCCTGAACTACCCCGACGACTACGGCGTCATCTCCGAGCTCAACCGCCGCGGCGAGCAGACCGTGCGGATCGGCTACCAGCTCTTTGCCCAGCGTCCGCTCTTCGAGCTCGACGACTTCAAGCGCTGGCACGACGTCGTCAAACCGGACCAGGGCGACGACTACCTCAAATGCGTGGGCGCCGGCGAAATGCTCGTCGCCTCCGCCTACGACTTCGAGGACTTCTCTTATCCCCGCCCGGAACTCCCCAAACGCATGGAGGGAGACCTGCGCCCGGTCCTCGAATTCCTGCTGGAGAACCGCTGGCCCATTCGCTTCCACTGCACCTACGAGGAAAGCGCTCACCGTTTGCTGACGGTCCTTGAAGAGGTCGGACGCGACAAGGGCCTCGAAGAGCTGAACTGGATCTTCGATCACGGCGAAACCGTGAGCGAAAAGACGATGGAGTGGGTCGCCCGCCTCGGCGGCGGCATCTCCTACCAGAACCGCATCGCTTTCCAGGCGACGGCCTATCGGGACCGCTACGGCGAGGCCGCGCTGCGAGAGGTGATGCCGGTCAAGAGGATGATGGCCTCGGGCGTGCCGCTGGCGGCCGGCACGGACGCCACGCGCGTCTCCTCCTACAACCCCTGGCTCGCCATCCACTGGGCGGTCTCGGGCAAGGGCCGCGGCGGCGACGTCATCTGGTCGGCGGCCAACAAGCTCAGCCGAGAGGACGCCCTGCGCCACTGGACGGCCGCCGGCGCCTGGTTCAGCCGCGAGGTCGGCAAGAAGGGGCAGATCGCGCCCGGTCAACTCGCCGACATCGCAGTGCTGGATCGCGACTACTTCGCCGTGGCCGAGGACGAGATCGCCGACATCACCGCCGATCTCACCCTCACCGGCGGCGAGATCGTGCACGCCAAGGGCGCTTTCGCCGCCCAAGCCCCCGCGCCGCTGCCGGAGCTGCCAGACTGGTCGCCCGTCCCCTTGTTCGGCGCGCCCGGAGCCGCCGGGTCGCCGCCGGCCGCCGTCGCGGCGCAATGACCCGCCCGACCGGGCGCCTGCCCGCCCGGCCTGGCTTGCTGGTTCAACTCACGGAGATCCCCATGGACGTCCGCGCCTACGCCATATCCCTCGTCGTCGGCCTTTTGGTCGGCGCGCTTTATGCCTTTCTCAACACCCGATCGCCGGCGCCGCCGGTGATCGCCCTGCTCGGCCTCCTGGGCATGCTGATCGGCGAGACCGTCGTGTCCTGGGCCAAGAGCCAGATGTCCGCGAAGGCGGCCGCCGCGCATTGCCTGCACGCGAAGACGTTCGTCGAAGCGCCGGCCAAGTCTGCCGCTGCATCGCAGGAGCGCCGCGCGTGACACGGCTCCTTCCCGCAGTCGCCGCCCTCATCGCTGCGCTCCTCACCCCGATCGCGCAGGCGTCCGACCCGCTCGTCTACCAGGGCCGGGTCGAGGCCGCGCGCCAGGCCGCGCTCTCCACCCGCATCGACGGCGTTGTGGCGGATATACTCTTCAACGGCGGCGACGAGGTCGAAGAAGGCCAGCCGCTCATCCGCCTGGATCCCGTGGACGCCGAGCTCGCGCTGGCCGTCGCGGAGGCGGAAGTCGCCCGCGCTCAAGCGGAGCTCGCCGGCGCCCGCCGCGACGCGGCGCGGCAGGAAAGCCTAGCGGAGCGCGGGATTTCTCCCGACGCCGTGGTCGGACCTGCCCGCACCGCCCGCGCGGCGGCCGAGGCGGCGCTGCGTCTCGCGGAAGCCGAACGTCGCCGCGCCGCGCTCGATCTCGATCGCACCGTCATCCGCGCGCCCCTCGGCGGGCTGATCTCCGCGGCCGACGTCATAGTCGGTCAGTTCCTCGAGGCGGAGGCGGGGCCCCCGCTCGCCGTCATCGTCGATCTCGAACAGGTGCTCGTCGCCTACGACGCGCCCTACGCCGACCGGCTCGCTCTGCTCGGCCGCACCGGCGCGGAGACGGTCGACGACCTGCTCGCCCGCATACGGGTGGAGCTGTCGCTGCCCGGCGATCGGCTCCACGCGCTCGCCGCCACGCCTCACACCGCCAGCCCGACCGTCGACGCCGAAACCGGCGCCGTTCGCGTCTGGGCGGTCTTCGACAACCCCGACCGCCTGCTGCGCCCCGGCATGGCGGTGACCGTCCGCTCGCATGTTCAAGAGCTCGGCCAGTAGCCCGCCCGCAGCCTCCCGTCCCGCAGGAGCCTCCGTCATGACCGCCGCCGCCGCCAACCCTTCCGCGCAGAGCGCGGCCTCCGCGTCCGACGCCAAGACCGACGCGCACGGCCCGATGGCCCTGTTCCGCCACCGCGCCTTCGCGGTGCTCTGGATCGCCACAGTCGCCTCCAACGTCGGCACTTGGATGCACGACGTGGGCGCCGGCTGGCTGATGACCGAGCTTGCGCCGTCGCCGATGATGGTCGCGGCGGTGCAGTCGGCGACGACGCTGCCGATCTTCCTCTTCGCCCTGCTGGCCGGCGCCGTGGCGGACATCGTCGACCGGCGCCGCCTTTTGATCGGCGTGAATCTGGCGCTTGGCGCCTTGGCGCTCGCCATGGCCGCAGTGGTGCATCTGGGCCTCATGACGCCCTGGCTGCTGCTGGTCTTCACCTTCGCCTTCGGAACCGGCGCGGCCTTCATGGCCCCGACCTGGCAGGCGATCGTCCCCAAGCTGATCCCGCGCGAAGATCTGCCGTCCGCCATCGCCCTCAACTCCATGGGCGTGAACATCAGCCGAGCCATCGGCCCGGCCCTCGCCGGCTTTCTGATCGTCGGCGCCGGCCTGGCGGCCCCCTTCGTGATAAACGCCGTCAGCGTCGTGGGCATCATCGCGGCCCTATGGTGGTGGCGCCCCGCCGCGTCGCTCGCGACGAGCCTGCCGCCGGAGCATGTCGGCGGCGCCATGATCGCTGGCCTGCGCTACGCTCTGAACAGCCCGGCTCTGAAGGCCACGCTGGCGCGGGCCGCTGCGTTCTTCGTCTTCGCGAGCGCGTTTTGGGCCATGCTGCCGCTGATCGCGCGCGAAACGCTTTCCGGAGGCCCCACGCTCTATGGCATCCTGCTCGCGGCCGTCGGCTCCGGAGCCGTCGGCGGCGCCTTTCTGCTCGCTCGCATCAAGGCCGCGCTCGGCCCCGACGGGGCGGTCTCCGCCGGCACGCTCGGCGTCGTCGCGGCCATGCTCGCCCTCGCGACGGCTCCGTCCCAAGTCGTCTCCATCGGCGCTTCAGCAGTCGCCGGTCTTTCCTGGATCACGGTTCTCTCCAGCCTGAACGTCTCCGCCCAGACCGCGCTGCCCGACTGGGTCCGCGCGCGCGGGCTGTCGGTTTTCCTGACGGTGTTCTTCGGTTCCATGTCGCTCGGCAGCCTCGTTTGGGGCCAGATCGCGACGTTGTCCGGGGTCTCGACGGCTCTGATCGCCTCCGCCATCGGCGCGGCGGCGACGGCGCTGATCGTCCGTCGCGCGAAGCTCCAGCATGGAGCCGGCGACGACCTCGCGCCGTCCATGCACTGGCCCGAGCCGGTGCTGTCGCGAAAGGTGCCGGCGGATTCCCCAGTGATGATTCAGATCGCGTACCGGCCGGCGGACGAGCGCGTCGGGGAGTTTCTCGCGCTGATGAACGACCTAGCCTCGAGCCGTCTGCGCGGTGGCGGGTACCACTGGTCATTGCTGCGGGATGCAGCCGAAGAAGGCGTGTTCGTGGAGAGCTGGCGTGAGGCGTCTTGGCTCGCCCATCAGCGTCAGCACCTACAGGTGAACCACGCCGACGAGGCTCTGCAATCGCGCATCCGCGAAACGCTCATCGATCAGGCCGCGCCACCGGTTCGACACTTCGTCGCGCCGATCTGACGTGCCAAACGGCGTTGCGAAGCGGCCGCTGAGGCGGCTTTCCGAGCCGCACCGGATTTCTCGGAGGCTTGGTGTCCTATGGGACGCCGCCATCTCTGTAGTCTTCACGACCGCGTGGAAGGCGACATCCAAAGGTGATGCCCGAAGTCTGAGCGGACGACCAAGCTTGGGTCGCCGATGATCGAGGACGAATGGGACGATGGGGAACCGGGCGACGCTGCCCCGGCGCGTTCAAAGAAAAGGGGGTGCTCGCTCAGCTGGATGGCTGAGATCGATGGCGGCCGAAGAGCATCAAACCGCTTTCGATGCACCGAGTCTGGCACGAGCTGCCGCGCGGTCTGGCTATGAAGCGGCCGAACCAGGTTGCCCTCTCGAAGACGTAGGCAGCGGTTGCCACGCAACGGGTCCGCCGACATCACCTTGCTGGTATTGCAGCGCGGAGACTTCGATCTGGTCGTCATTTTGCAACGAGCCGCAGTGCGCCACCGGTCCAGCTACGAGCGCCGCGCGCAAGGTCGTAGCGCTGCGGCTCTCGAACACGCTGCATACTGAATTTTGCATCGAAGCCTTGGAGGACGCGCTGGCGCGCCACAAGCGACCGGAGACTATCAACTAAGACCTAGCGGCCATTCAGCGGGTCCGGGGTTCAACGACGAACTGCGGCA
>JBCCPD010000309.1:0-4857 GCA_039025075.1 Pseudomonadota bacterium
GGCGGAGCTTCGGCGCGCGGGCCGGAGGGGCGCCCGATGACGCCCCGGACGTTCCGCCGCAGGACCCGCCGCGCGGCGCCGGTTCCCTTCGAACGTCCGCGACGGCGTCGCGATCCCTCGCCGTCGCGCCTGCGCTACCGGCTCGACCGGCTCGGCCGGCGAGGCTACGTGCGCTTCCTGCTGCGCCGGGTCGCGCCGCCCGTCGCCGCGCTGGCGCTGATCTTCGCGGCCCTGCAGTCGCCCTGGGTTCAGGGGCGCGTCGCCGCGCTGGTCCGCGACGCCCGCGCCGCGCTGGTGGAGCGTCCGGAATTCGCCGTCACCCGGGTCTCCATCCAGGGGGCCGCTCCGGAATTGGAAGATCGCATCCGCGCCCGCATCGGCCTCGACGGCCCCGTCTCCTCGCTGGAGCTGGATCTGCGCGCCCTGCGCGAGACGGTGGAGACGACGCCCGGCGTCGCGACCGCCCGGGTCGCCGTCCTGGGCGAAGGCGTTCTGCGCGTGCGCATCGCTCAACGCGCTCCGGCGCTTCTGTGGCGCTGGGAAGGGCAGCTGCATCTGGTCGATCGCGACGGCGTCGTCATCGGCCCGCTGGCCCGCCGCGCCGACCGGCCGGACCTTCCGCTGATCGTCGGCGCCGGCGCGGATCTGGCCGCGGCCGAGGCCTTGGCGCTCTGGTCCCGCGCCGAACCTCTGCATGACCGCCTGCGCGCCCTCGTGCGGGTGGGAGAGCGGCGCTGGACGCTCGCGCTCGTCTCGGAGCAAAGCGTGCTCCTGCCGGCGGAGGCGCCCGAAACCGCCCTGCGCCGCCTTCTGGCGCTGGAGCGGGCCGAGGACCTGCTGGACCGCGAGATCTCGGTCATCGACCTGCGCGACCCCGAGCGTCCGACCCTGCGCCTCACCCCGCGCGGCGTGTCGGAGCTGCGGCGCCTGCGCGCCCCTCGCGAAGGGGAGGACGCATGACCGCCGCCCCGCCCCCATGGCCTTGCCGCCCGCCGTCCTTCGAGCCCGAGATCCGACGCGCATGAAGCCCGCCCTGTTCCATGCCCAACGCGCCATGCGCGACCAGCTCCGCTCCGCCCTCAAGCGGGGTCTGCTGGGGCTGATCGACATCGGCACCGCCAAGACCGCCTGCTTCATCCTGCGCATCGACCCGGGGCGCCTGGCCGCCTCCAGCCGGCAGGAGGCGCATCTGGGCGGCTTCGGCGCGCTGCGGGTGGTCGGCGCGGGCGTCACCCGGTCCCGCGGCGTGCGCCTGGGAGAGATCGTGGAGATGGAGGAGTGCGAGCGGGCCATCCGCACCGCGCTCCAGGCCGCCGAGAAGATGGCCGGCCTGCGCGTCGACCAGGTGATCGGCGCGCTCTCGGGCGCGCACCCGGTCAGCTTCGGCGCCACCGGCGAGGCGGAGGTCCTGTCGGGCGAGGTCGCCGAGGGCGACGTGGCCTTGGCCCTCGCCGCCTGCCCTTCGCCCAGCCTCGACGAGGACCGCGAAGTGCTGCACGCGCTGCCGGTGAATTTCACGGTGGACGGACACTCCTTCCTGGCCGATCCGCGCGGCATGACCGGGGAGCGGCTGAGCGCCGACATGCATGTGCTGAGCGTCGCCGGCGCGCCCCTGCGCAACCTCGCCCGCTGCGTGCGCCGCTGCGATCTGGAGCTGGCGGGCGTCGTCGCCGCGCCCTACGCCGCCGCGTTGGCGAGCCTGGTGGAGGACGAGCAGGAGCTCGGCGCCGCCTGCGTCGACATGGGCGCGGGCGCCACGGGCGTCTCGATCTTCCTGCGCCGTCAGCTGATCTTCGCCGACGCCGCGCGGGTCGGCGGCCAGCACGTCACCCGCGACGTCGCCGAGGCCTTCGGCATCGAGGGCGCTTTGGCGGAGCGCATCAAGACCCTGCATGGCGGCGTCATGGCGACCTCGCTCGACGATCGCGAGCTGATCTCCGCCCCGCCGATCGGCGCGCCCGAGGGTCATGACCGGCGGATTTCGCGGGCGGCCCTGATCGGCGTGATCCGCCCGCGCCTGGAAGAGATCTTCGAGGAGACGCGGACGCTGCTGGACCGGGCCGGCTTCGCCTCGCTGCCCTCGCGCCGCATCGTGCTGACCGGAGGCGCGAGTCAGCTGCCGGGGCTGGAGGACGTGGCCCGCCGGGTGCTGGGCCAGAGGGTGCGCGTGGGCCGGCCGCTGCGCGTCTCCGGCCTGCCGCAATCGGCGACCGGGCCGGCTTTTTCTGCGGTCGTGGGCCTCGCCGCCTACGCGGTGCGGCCGCTCGACGAAGTGTGGGATTTCGAGGCGCCGGCGAACCTGGGCTCGGCGACGAAGCTGCGCCGGGCGGCGAGGTGGTTTCGGGACAATTGGTGAGGGCGCGCCGCGCCCTCAGCCGCGTCGCCGCTTCGCGGCCGCGCCGAGCCCGAGAAGCCCGGTCAGAAGGAGCGCCACAGGCGCCGGCAGCGGGATCTCGGCCGAGCCGTCGGGCTCCGGCGGCGCGGCGATCGTGCCCGGAAGCAGGCCGGAGGCGCTGAAGGCCGTGCCGCCCGAGAGGTCCGTGAACTCGAAGGATGTCGTGCCCATCAGGTCGGCTGAGCCGGGCGAATCGCCGAACGCCGCGACGTTGGTCAAGATCTGCACGGCGTAGGCGCGGCCCTCCTCCGCGATGAAGCCGGCTTCCACCGTCTTGTCGAACTCCACCGGCTCGCCGCTCACGTCCACGAGGAAGTCGTCCGCGCCGCCGATCGCGAAGAGGCCGGCTTCAATGTCCGAGACGAGATTTTCGGGAACCAGGGCCAGACCGGCCGAAGCCTCGGCCGCCAGGTTCGTGAAGACGAATTCGCCGAAGGGCGGGATGTCTTCGTCGAAAAAGCCCTCGATGTTCGGCGAGACGACGTTGCTGGACGCGCCCTCCGAGCCGATCACGAGGAAGGCGTCGTCCAGACCGGTGACGTCGAACACCCGCGCGAGGCCCGAGCCGATCACCACCGTGTCGCTGCCCTCGGGATCGTTGGAATTGCTCAGCGTGCCGTCCACGCTCATCGTGAACGTCACGGCGCCGGAGGTCGCGCCGGGGAAGCTGAATTCGACGACGTCGAAGATCTGGCCGTCGGCGCTGACGTTGTCGAAGTCGGTGAGAGGATCGAAAGTCACCGCGGCGCCGGTCTCACCGGCCGCGAGGTCGGCCCGGGCAGAAAGGCTCTGACCGAACTCGTTGGTGGACCGGTTCTGCACGACGGGCGCCACGATGCTCGTGCTTCGCGGTTCGATCCCGCTGATCGCGACGAAGGTCCGAGTGTTCGTGCCGCTGTCCTGGCCGAGAGGGCCAGGCGTGACGGGCGTGAAGGTCAGCGCCGTGGCGGGCGCGGCGGCGAGCAAGGCGACGCAGGTCGTCGCGGAGCGCAGGAACATGGCGAAGGCCCTCGGGATTTGGTCAACAGGCAATCAGGCGGCGCTTGAACACGTGACGTCGAGGTTACCGATCGAGCTGCGGTCGCTCAACGATTCTCCTCGCGCCGAATCGGCGGGGAAAGCGCCTCTCCAAGCGATTTTCGGGTGACGTGAGTCCGCTTCTGCGGTAGCGTGTTCAGCAAGTCGCAAAGACGACCGACCGAGCAGCTCCAAGAACCCCGGCGCGACCCCCAAAAACCAGGGCGCGCTCAGAATACAGGCGAAGACCCATGTCCCTCACGCTCATGATTCCGGAGCAGTCGGAGCTCCGGCCGCGCATCACCGTATTCGGCGTCGGCGGCGCCGGCGGGAACGCCGTCGACAACATGATCGACAAAAGCCTGGAGGGGGTCGAGTTCGTCGCCGCGAACACCGACGCGCAGGCGCTGCAGCAGTCGAAGGCCGGGCGCTGCATCCAGCTGGGCACGGGCGTCACGCAAGGCCTCGGCGCCGGCGCCAAGCCCGAGATCGGCTGCGCCGCGGCGGAAGAGAGCCTCGAGGAGATCGTGGAGAGCCTCGCCGGCGCGCATATGTGCTTCATCACCGCCGGCATGGGCGGCGGCACCGGCACCGGCGCCGCCCCTGTCATCGCCCACGCCGCCCGCGAAATGGGCGTTCTGACCGTCGGCGTGGTCACGAAGCCCTTCCACTTCGAGGGCACCAAGCGCATGCGCCATGCCGATCAGGGCATCGAGGAGCTGCAGCGCGTCGTCGACACCCTGATCATCATCCCCAACCAGAACCTCTTCCGCATCGCCAACGAACGCACGACCTTCGCCGAGGCCTTCATGATGGCCGACGACGTCCTGCATCAGGGCGTGAAGGGCGTCACCGACCTGATGGTGCGCCCGGGCCTCATCAACCTCGACTTCGCCGACGTCCGGTCGGTGATGGACGAGATGGGCAAGGCCATGATGGGCACCGGCGAGGCCGAAGGGGAGACCCGCGCCGTGGAGGCCGCCGAAAAGGCCATCGCCAACCCGCTGCTGGACGAGATCAGCCTCAAGGGCGCCAAGGGCGTGCTGATCAACATCACCGGCGGCTACGACCTGACCCTGTTCGAGCTGGACGAGGCCGCCAACCGCATCCGCCAGGAGGTCGACCCGGACGCCAACATCATCGTCGGGTCGACCCTCGACCCGGACATCGACGGGATCATGCGCGTCTCAGTCGTCGCCACGGGCATCGAGGCGGAAGAGAGCGCCCGCGCGGCGCCGGTCCGCGCCCCCACGGCCGCGCCGGCCGCGGCGGAGGAGATCGCGACCGATCCGCTGCCCGAGCTCCAGCCCGAGCCCCTCTCCGACCGGGCGGCCGCCCCGGAGGTCGACCGCCCGGCCATGGCGGAAACGGTCGATGTCGCGCCTGAGCTCGCCGCCGCGCCCCTGTTCGACGAGGGCGCCCTGGCCGAGCCGGCGGCCGAGCCC
>JBCCPD010000310.1:0-4857 GCA_039025075.1 Pseudomonadota bacterium
AGGCGCCGCCGGCAGGCGGCTCTGCGCTCAAGGCGCCGCCGGCAGGCGGCTCTGCGCTCAAGGTTCCGCCGCGCTCAGGGCTTGGGCGTGCGGCCGGCGAGCACCTCGGCGTAGACCGACATGTCGACGTTGCCGCCGCAGAGGATGACGCCGACCTTCTTGCCCTGCATCCGCTCCCGCTCCTGCATCAGGGCGGCGAGGGGGGCGGCGCCGGCGGACTCGGCCATGTTGTGGGTGTCCGAATGGTAGACGCGCATGGCCTCCGCCACCTCGTCGTCGGTCACGCGAACGATGCGCTCCGCCCCGGCGCGCAGCATGTCGAGCGGCTGCTCCCAGGGCGCGCGGCAGGCCACGCCGTCCACGAAGGTCGGGGCGGTCTCGGTCGTGATGATGCGGCCCGCCTCGAAGCTCTGCGCGTAGGCGTCCGCATGGGCGGAGACGACTGGGACGACCTCGGTCCTCAGACCCAGAAGGTCCCGCGCCGCGATCACCCCGCAGGCGCCGGAGCCCATGCCCACGGGCACGTAGACCGCATCGAGGTCGGGGACGGCCTCGAAAAGCTCCAGCGCATAAGTGGCGACGCCGCGCACCAGATGATCGTCGAAGGGCGGGATGAGGGCGGCGCCCGTCTCCTCCGCCCGCGCGACGGCGGCGAGGCGGGCCTCCTCGAAGTCTTGGCCGTGGACGCGCAGCTCCGCCCCCCAGGCCTTCATGGCGGCGTTCTTTTCGGTGGCGTTGCCGTGGGGGACCCAGACCTCCACCGGGATGCCGTGGGGCGCGGCGGCGAAGGGGATCGACTGGCCGTGATTGCCGCGGGTGGCCGTGACGATGCGCGGGGGCTTGCCCGACTTCGCCATATGGTCGAGCAGGACGATCCCGCCGCGCACCTTGAAGGCGCCGCAGGGGGTGTGGTTCTCGTGCTTGACCCAGACCTCCGCGCCGATGCGCTCGGCCAGCAGGGGCCAGGCGTATTGCGGCGTCGGGGCCATGCGGGCGTGCACCAGGTCCGCGGCGTCGCGGAGTTGGTCGAGCGTGAAGAGCGTCGTCTGCTGGCGCATCGCGGCCGGGCCTTTCGCCGAAGCCCCGCTTGGGGGGCGCTTGCTGGAGCCGGGGTTTTGGCATAGAGCCTCCGGCCACGCAAAAAAGAAGGGCGAGGGAAACGGGCATGGGCGGTCTGATGGACGGCAAGCGCGGGCTCGTCATGGGCGTCGCCAACGACAAGAGCCTGGCCTGGGCCATCGCCAAGGCTTGCGCCGACCAGGGCGCGGAGCTCGCGTTTTCCTACCAGGGCGAGGCGCTTCTGAAGCGGGTCAAGCCGCTGGCCGAGAGCGTCGGCTCGGACCTGCTGGTCCCCTGCGACGTGACCGATGCCGGCGGGCTCGACGCGGCCTTCGCCCAAGTGGCGGAGCGGATGCCGAAGCTGGATTTCTTGGTGCACGCCATCGGCTTTTCCGACAAGAACGAGCTGCGCGGGCGCTATGTGGACACCAGCGCCGAGAACTTCGCCCTGACCATGGACGTGTCGGTCTATTCCTTCACGGCCGTGGCCCAGCGCGCCGAAAAGCTGATGACCGAGGGCGGTTCGATGCTGACCCTGACCTATTACGGGGCCGAGCGGGTGATGCCCCACTACAACGTCATGGGCGTGGCGAAGGCGGCGCTGGAGGCCTCGGTCCGCTACATGGCGATGGATCTGGGGCCCCAGGGGATCCGGGTGAACGCGCTCAGCGCCGGTCCGATGAAGACCCTGGCGGCGAGCGGGATCGGCGACTTCCGCTACATCCTCAAGTGGAACGAGCTGAACTCGCCTTTGCGGCGCAACGTGACCTCGGGCGACGTGGGGGGCGCGGGGCTTTATCTGCTGTCGGACCTGTCGTCGGGCGTGACCGGCGAGACCCACCATGTGGACGCCGGCTATCACGTGGTGGGCATGAAGGCCGAGGACGCGCCGGACATCGACGTGACCGTCGGGCGCAAGGCGGCGGAATAGCCCGGCCGGCCCGCGCCGACGCCAGATCAGGAGACGCCATGTCCCCCGCCGACCGCCTCCCCCATGAAAAGGGCTTTCATGTCAGCTGGGACCAGATGCACCGGGACAGCCGGGCGCTGGCCTGGCGGCTGGACCATCAGGGCCCGGGCGAGGGCGGCGCCTGGACCGCGGTCGTCGCCGTCACCCGCGGCGGCATGGTGCCGGCCTGCATCGTGGCGCGGGAGCTCGACATCCGCGTGGTCGATACGATCAGCGTGAAGTCCTACGACCACCAAGCCCAGGCCGAGGCGGTGGTGCTGAAGGCCCCCGACGCCGAGCTGACCGGCGACGGAGAGGGGATGCTGGTGGTGGACGACCTGGTGGACAGCGGCAAGACGCTGGCGCTGGTGCGCCGGCTCTACCCCAAGGCCCATTTCGCCACGGTCTACGCCAAGCCCAAAGGCCGGCCGATGGTGGACACGTTCATCACAGAGGTCAGCCAGGACACCTGGATCTTCTTTCCGTGGGACATGGCGCTGCAATACGTGGAGCCCTATCGCGGGATCTGAACGCGCGTGCGCCGGGCGGCCGGGCCGGGAGCGGACCAGCGTCGGCGCGGGTCGGTCCTGGGCCGAGATGGGGCCTAGGCGGTCCCGCGAACGTCCCCATCGTCCGCGGGACCTGAGCCGCCGGACGGGCCGAGACCTTGCCGCCACGGCCGTCGCCCCATCCAGGCGGCGTTTCGGGCGATCCGATCCGCCGGATCGCCGTGTTCAGGGAGGCTTTTCGGGGAGACGCGAGGGCTTCCGCCGCCGCCGCTCGATCGTTCAGCCTGTATTCATATTCTTACCGCGATTCGCTCTGCGGGGTCCAGCGCGAATGTCGTGTTTTTCCGGCGAATAACCCTAAGGTTGCAACCCCTCGCCTATCCGCAGGGGCCCGAACGAAAAAAAAGCCGCGCCAAGAGGGCGCGGCCAGTTCGACAGGGAGGAGTGCGGACCGCGGCCCGAAGGCCCGTCCGCGAAGACACTCTCCCACGTGAAGGTTAACCAAACGTGATTCCCCGCCGCGCGATCCGCCGGCTTCAGGTCCGCGGCGGCTGGCGCCCCGGGGGCGACGCCGCTAGAGCACGCCCAGGGCGGCCGCCAAGCGCCGCGGGACATCGCCAGGGAGAGCGCCATGCAAGGGCTGATGATGCACGACCAGCTTCTGGTCTCCAACATTCTCGAACACGCCGCCGCCGTCTACGGCCGGCAGGAGGTGGTCAGCCGCACGACCGAAGGGCCGATCGCCCGCTGCACCTTCCGCGAGCTGCGCGACCGCGCCGCGCAGCTGGCCGCGGCGCTGGAGCGGCTGGGCGTGAAGCGCCACGACCGCGTCGGCACCATCGCCTGGAACAACCAGCGGCATCTGGAGGCGTATTACGCGATCTCCGGCATGGGCGCGGTCACGCATGTGATGAACCCGCGCTACTCGCCCGAGCAGCTGATCTACATCATGAACCACGCCGAGGACCGGGTTCTGCTGATCGACGCGACCTTCGTGCCGCTGATCGCCGCGCTGAAGCCGCATCTGAAGACGGTGGAGCATGTGATCGTGCTGGCGCCGTCCGGCGGCCAGCCCGAGACGCCGTTCGTGGCGCTGAACCACGAGGACCTGATCGCCGCCGAGGGGACGGGCTACGTCTGGCCCTCGGACATCGACGAGCGGGAGGCGGCGGGGCTCTGCTACACCTCCGGCACCACCGGGAACCCCAAGGGCGTGCTCTATTCCCACCGCTCCACGGTGCTGCACGGCATGATGGCGGCGATGCCGAGCGTCTGCGCGGCGGACGAGTCCTCCGTGATCCTGCCGGTGGTGCCGATGTTTCACGTGATGGCCTGGGGCATCCCCTACGCGGCGCTGATCTCCGGCGCCAAGCTGGTGATGCCGGGGCCGCGGCTGGACGGCGAGAGCCTCTACGAGCTGATGGACGACGAGAAGGTGGACATGGCCGCGGGCGTGCCGACGATCTGGCTGGGCCTGCTGGGCGAGATGAAGAAGCGCGGGCGCGCGCCCGAAGGCTTCGCGCGCACCCTCGTCGGGGGCGCGGCTCCGGCGCCGTCGCTCATCAAGGCCTATGAGGACATGGGCATCACCTTCCAGCAGGGCTGGGGAATGACGGAGATGTCGCCGGTGGGCTCGATCTCCCGCGTGCCGCCGCAGATGAGCGGTCTGAGCGGGGAGGAGGTCATCGCGCTGAAGGCCAAGCAGGGCCGCCAGGTATTCGGCGTGAAGCTGGAGATCCTGGACGACGCCGATCAGCCCCTGCCGCATGACGGCGAGGCCCGCGGCCGGCTCTGCGCCCGCGGACCGTGGATCGCCTCGGGCTATTTCGGGACGGACAAGAGCCCGCTCACCTCCACCGGCTGGCTGGACACGGGCGACATCGCCACGATCGACGCGGACGGCTTCGTGACCATCGTCGACCGCGCCAAGGACCTGGTGAAGTCGGGCGGCGAGTGGATCAGCTCCATCGACGTGGAGAACGAGGCCATGGCCTGCGCCGGCGTCGCCATGGCGGCGGTGATCGGCGTGCCGCACCCCAAATGGGACGAGCGGCCGATCATCATCGTCCAGCCGACGGGCGAGAACCCGGCGGACAAGGACCGCGTCTTGGCGCATCTGGCCGGCAAGCTTCCGAAATGGATGCTGCCCGACGACGTGATCGTGACCGAGGCGCTGCCCCTGGGCGCCACCGGCAAGGTGCAGAAGAACGTGCTGCGCGAGACGCATCGCGAACATCTCGCCGGCGCGGCGTGAGCCGCGGGCACGCCCCGGTCGAGGGCCGGGGGCACCGGGCCCGGCGCTCGCCTCGCGCGCGCGCGCAGGCGGAGCCTGCGCCGGCG
>JBCCPD010000311.1:0-4851 GCA_039025075.1 Pseudomonadota bacterium
CGGGCGGCGACGGGGCCGACTCGAGGCTTTCGGCGCGTGCGCGCGGACGTTGCGGCCGAGGGCGTCGCGCTGGTCTCGGCTGCGGTTGCGGGTCCTGTCGCCTCGGGGCGTCGGCGGAGCCGGCGGGATCAGCGGGATGGCGAGGCGCGGGTGGGTCTGGGCTCTCGGCTCTGGGGCGCCGAACGAACGGCGGCGGGCGGCCGCAGGCGACGGTCTGGGCGTTCGGAGGCTCCGGCAGGGCGCGCCGGTCGCTGCGGCGGAGTGCGGGCGCGTCGGGCCAGGCTCGGCGATCGGGGCGTTGCGCGGCCGCGCGGCGCTGGGCGGCGGCGTGAAGGAGGGGTGAGCGATGGTGGGAGTTGAGGCGTCGCAGGCGCTCGGGGCGGCGCTGCTCGCCTTGGCCTTCGCGGCGGCGCTGCGCGCGGGCCTCGTCCGGACGCGCGCGCTCACGGATTGGGGCGGCGCGGCGTTGGGACGCGGCGGGGCGCGCGGGGGATGGCGCTCGACCCGCTGGGACGCTGCGGCGGCGGGCCTGTCGCTGACCGGGTGGGCGCTGACCTTCGTCGGCCATCCGGCGGGATTGCTCGCGGCCGTCGTTTTGGGCGCGGCGGGCGGGCTCGCGGCTCTGGCAGGGCCTTGGGCGCTGCGCTGGGCCGTCAGGTAGGCGCCTGGGCCATAGGCGTCTGAGACGCGGCGTCGATCCGCAGGATCGTCCGATGGGTTGCCCGAGCGGTCGCCGGGGTCGCGGGCGGGCGTCTTCGGTTTCGGGCGAGCCCGACGAAAAAACCCCGCGGCCCGTGGGGGCCGCGGGGCGGGAGCCTCAAGCGTCGTTGCCGCGCAGGGCGAAATAGATGCCGCCCGCGAGCAGCAGCACGTGGAACTGGTTGTAGGACAGGATGTCCCACAGCGGGGCCCAGTAGACCACGGCGATCACGCTCGCGACGATGGCGGCGATCATGAGGCCGCCGATGCGGGTGAGCAGCTCGCCCCGCCCGTCCTTCAGCACGCCGCCGGCGATGAGGGCGGCGCCGCTGGTGATCTCCCCGAGCGCGGCGAGCACCCAGAGCAGCACCGGCACGCCGAAGGCGGCGGCGTCGGAAGCGGCCAGCGGCACCTTGCTGAAGCCTTGGTACATGATGATCCCCGCCAGAGGCAGGCGGATCAACCAATGCGCGGCCGGGATCGTGGGGATCACGCGGCTCACGCGTTCGATCGTGAAAGCGTCGCTCATGGAAAGCGTCCTCCGCAGGTTTCGATTGCGTACGGCACTTACCTGATCGCAGAGGTCGGAGAATCAATTAATGAGGCGGCGTCTGCGACCATCTGCCGTGGCCGGCCGCGCCGGGCCGCCGCCGCTTGGAGGGCGGCGTCCCGGTCCGCGCGCGGCCGCCGGGTGGACGGCCGCCGGAGCGGGGCGCGCGGCGCGGCGGGCTCAGCGCTCCGCCAGGGCCAGGCGGGCGCCCAAAAGCGCGAAGGCGGCGGCGAAGCTGCGGCGCAGCCAGGCCATCACGCGGGGGCGGGAGAGGACGTGGGCGCGGGCCGCCGAGGCGGCGGCGCCGTAGACCAGGAACACCCCGAAGGTCAGCAGCATGAAGACGAGGGCGAGGCCGGCGAGGGGCCCGGCCGCGGCCCCGGCGCCGGCGGAGACGCCGGCGGGCATGAACTGCGGCAGGAAGGCCAGGAAGAACACGGAAAGCTTGGGGTTCAGCACGTTCAGCAGCATGCCGTTGCGGGCGATGCGCAGGAGCGGCTCGGGGCGCGACTCGGGCGTCACGTCGAGGGCGCCGCCTTCGCGCAGCATGCTCCAAGCCATGTAGAGCAGGTAGGCGACGCCGGCGTATTTGAGGAGCTGGAAGGCGAGGGCGGAGGCGTGGAACACCGCCGCGAGCCCCAGGATCGCCGCCAGAGCGCTGGGCACGATCCCCAGGGTGCAGCCGAAGGCCGCGGCGGCGGAGGCGCGGAAGCCGCGGCCGAGCCCGACCGCGAGCGTGTAGAGCACGCCGGTGCCGGGCATCAGGATGACGATCAGCGAGGTGATCAGGAATTCGAGCGACATCGGGGATCCTTTCGCGGTCGCCGCGGCGGGGGCGTCGCGGGGAGACCGACCTGACCTGCGGTCGGCCGCGCCGTCAACCGGCGGCGCGCAGAGGCGCGAGGTCCGCGGGGCGCTCGGGACAGTCGGGCGTGCCGGGCGCGCTCGGCTCCAGCCGCATGACGCCGGCCGGGATGACATGGACGCGGGAGACGCCGTCGGCGCTTTCGCGGGGCTTCAGGTCGAGCGCGAGGTCCATGAGGACCGGGGCGCCGGGCAGTCCGCCTTCGACCGCCCAGGCGCGGGCGACCTGGTCCCAGCCGTCCTCTTGGGCGATCGGGTAGGCGGCGTCCTGGCCGCAGGGCGTGAAGACCGGGCCGCCGTCGACCATGTCCACCCGTCCCAGGACCGAGGGCTTGGCGGCGAAGCTGCGGGCGACGGAGAGGCGGTTGGGGAAGCTCTCCGGCTCGATCGCCGAGGCGCGGGTCGTGGCTTCGGAGCATCCGGCCAGGACGGCGGCGCCGGCGAGCAGCGCGGCGGCGAGGGTGGGGCGCATGGGGGACTCCTCGGCGGGGTTGGGATCCAGGGCGAGGGGGACGCTACAAGCCTTTGCTTTCACGAGCCATCGCCGCGTCGGGGCGGGGCGGCAGGACGCGCTGAGGTGCGGCGCGAATGCGTCACTTGCGGCGGCGGCGGTGATCGGCGCCGCGGCGGCTGGGGGGGGCGCGGCGGAAGCGGGGAGGGCCGAGCCGGGGCGGCGCCGGCTCGCGGCGGTCGTGGCGGCGCGGGAATTTCGAGCGCGGAGCGCTTGGGTCCGACGGGCGCCATGCGGAGAGGGGGATCCCGGCCCGTCGTCTTCGAAGCGGAGCCGTTGGCGGGCGGCGCGGCGGCGCGCGTCGCCGCGAAGCCCGTCAGGGGCAGTCGCCGGCGCCGACCGAAACGACTTGGTCGACGATGAGATGCGGGCGGTCGGGGCCTTCCATCGAGGGGCGGACCTCCACCCGTCCGTCGAGGCGTGCGAGCACCGGCTCGGCCGGGCCGGGCGCGGCGTCCAGATAGGCCCTCTGGAGGTCGATGTAGGCGGCTTCCTGGGCCACGGGCAGGCGGCCGCCGGTGCAGGGCTCGAAGACGGCGGCGTCGGCGAAGTAGATGAAGCGGCCGGAGGAGACGTCGGTCGGCCCGTCGGTGCCGCCGGTTCCGGCGCAGGCCGAGAGCAGCGCGGCGGCGGCGAGGGCGAGGCCGGGGAGGACGGGCCGGAGCCGGGGGGCGGTCATGGGCGTCTCCTGCGCGCGAAGGGCCTGCGCCGTTCTGGCGGGGCGGCGGCCGCGCATCAAGCGTTTTCGGTGGGGCGGCGAGGGCGCAGGGAGGCGCCTGGGGCGCTCGGCAAGGGCGCCACGCGCGGCGTTTCGGGGATGAGCGCGAGCGGGCCGCGAAGGGTCAGGTCGAGATGGGTCAGGCCGCGACGGGTCCGGGCTCGATCCGCCGGCGGGGCAGGGAGGCGCTCGGCGCGGGCGCCGCGCGCGGCGTTTCCAGGATGAGCGCTGGCGGGCCTCGACGGGTCAGGCCGCGATGGGTCAGGCCGCGCTGGGACGGGGCTTGATCCGCCGGCGGCGCAGGGAGCCGGGTCGATCCGACGCCGCGGGGCGGGTGCGGGACCCGGGGACTTCCGGAAGGGCGGGGGCGCGCCCGGGAACGCCGCCGCGGCGGCGAGGGTCGAGGGTTCGGGGCCGGCGCCGGATTCTGTGGCGATGAAGCCGAGCCGGCGCCGGTTTCGAGGGCGCCTCCGGCGTTGCGGGGACCCGCTGGGGGCGGCGTTTGCCGTGCATGAGGCTTTATGGGAGCCGCCGCCGGGTCGCGAAGACCGAGCCGGCGGCGAGGGCCGGCCCGGCGCCTCACCAGTTTCTCTGCACGTGCCGGTCGGCGCGGCGGACCTGGGCGGGGACGCAGCCGCGGGAGTCGGTGCGGCGGCCGTCGCGGTTGTAGGTCACCACGCAGCCGTCGTTGAACGTGACCCGCCCGGCCCCGGTGTTCAGCCGCCTCAGCCTGAGCCCGCCGCCGCCGCGCGAGGCCGCATGCTCCTGCACCAGCCGGTCCGCTCGGTTGACCTGTCGCGGCCGGCAGCCCTGCGAGCCGGAGCGCCGGCCGGAGGTGTTGTAGGTCACCCGGCAGCCGTCGTTGAAGCGCACCAGATAGGCGCCGTTGTCGAAGCGCGTGACGCGCGGGCCGCTCTGCGCCTGGGCGGTCGAGGTCAGCGCCAGCAGGACGAGCGCGGCGGCGGCGATCAGATGGGGCATGGGGCGGGGGATCTCCGAAAAGGCGGCGGGTCAAGCGAAGGTAGGGTGCGGGCGCGCCCGGCGCGAGCCCTTCGAGGCGTCCGAGGAGGCCGAGGGCCGGTCGAGGCCGGCGACCCGATGCGCCCCGTCGATGCCGCAGGGCGCCGGCAAGCGCGGCGGAGCGCGGGCCGAGGCCGCGCGGTCCTGCGTCTTGGCGCGGCGGGGGGCGGGAACCGGAACGCCGCAAGGCCGGGCCATGGCGGCGAGGCGCGCGGCTGCGCCGACGACGTCGCCGAAGACGTCCGCTTGCCTAAGCGCCACGTGGCCGTTGCGAAGGCGGATCTGTGGCTGGAGGGCGAGAGGGCGGACCCAGGCCCCGCATGCTCGGGATCTGCGGGAGAGGCGCGAACGCGTCGCCGTCTCCGGCTCCAGGACCGGAGCGCCTTCGACGCCGGATCGCGAAACCGTCTTTCGCGCCGGGGTCTGAGGCGTTGGGAGCGGCGGCGCCCGTCGTCCTTCTCGGGCGTCTCGGTCCGACGCTCAGGGCTC
>JBCCPD010000312.1:0-4841 GCA_039025075.1 Pseudomonadota bacterium
GGACACGCTGCAGATCGCGCGGTCCTACGTGCCGGGGGGCCTCGGCGGCTGGGTGATCTGGAACAAGTCCCTGCCGCTCGCGCCGCTGGAGCTGACGGTGGAGGCCGACGAACGCATGGACGCCTCCGGTGAAGTGCTTGTGGCGCTTGACGAAAACGGCATCCGGCGGGAGCTGGAGACGCTCAAGGGCCGGATCGAGGCGCTGACGATCAGTCTCTTCAACGGCTACGTGAACGACGCGCACGAGCGCCGCATCGCCGAGATCGCGCGGGAGGTGCTGCCGAGCATTCCCGTCTCCACCGGCGCGTCGATCATGCCGGAGATGTACGAGTACGAGCGCACCGAAACCTGCGTGGTGAATTCCTATGTCCGCCCCGTGGTTTCCAGATACGTGGAGAACCTGGAGCGGGAGCTGAAATCCCGCATGGGCGACGTGAACTTGCAGATCCTGCGCTCCGACGGCGGGCTCAGCTCGGCTCAGATGGCCATGGACGTGCCGGTCAACCTGCTGATGTCGGGGCCTGCGGGCGGCGTGTCGGGTGCGCTTTGGATCGCCAAGAACGCCGGCTTCGGGAACCTTCTGACCTTCGACATGGGCGGGACGTCGACCGACGTGGCGCTGATCGAGGGCGGGGTGGCGCGCACGCGTCGCGAGACTCGGGTGGCGGACGTGACCGTGCGCGCGCCCTCCATCGACGTGCGGACGGTCGGGGCCGGCGGCGGATCCATCGCCTATGTTCCTGAATTGACGAAGGCTTTGCGCGTCGGCCCGCAGTCCGCCGGCGCCGTGCCGGGCCCTGCCGCCTATGACAAGGGCGGCGAGGCCCCGACCGTCACCGACGCCAACGTCGTTCTCGGCTACCTGCCCTCCGACGCAAAGCTGGGCGGCGACATGGCCATTCGCCGCGATCTGGCCGTCAAGGCGATGGAGACCATCGCCGGCCCATTGGGCAAATCGGTCGAGGACGCCGCGGAGGGCGTCGTCGCCATCGTCAACGAGAACATGTGCGGCGCCCTCCGCCTGGTCAGCGTCGAGCAAGGCTACGACCCCCGCGATTTTGCGTTGATCGGCTTCGGAGGAGCCGGCCCGCTCCATGCCAACGCCCTGGCGAAACTCATCAATTCCTGGCCGGCCATCGTGCCGCCGGGGCCGGGCGTGCTCTGCGCCTACGGCGACGCCACGACCCGCCTGCGCAACGAGGCGTCGCAAACCTTCGTCACCCGCACCTCCGCCACCTCTGACGGGGAGATCCGGAGCATGCTGGACAAACTGGCGGCCGAGGCCGCCTCCGACCTCGAAGCCGAGGGCGTGTCGAAGGCCGAGCAGGAGGCGATCTACCAGATCGACATCCGCTATCACGGCCAGGGCATGAAGCTGACGGTGGACATCTCCCCGGACGACTTCGCCCGCGAAGGCGTCGCCGGGGTGGCGAAGCGCTTCGATGCGGAGCACGAGAAGCTCTTCACCTTCGCCCTCGACGCCGAGCATGAGCTGGTGGGCCTCCGCGCCGTCGTCCAAGGCGGCGAAAAGCCCTTCATCAACCGCGAGTTCTCAGCCGGGTCCGGCGTCGCCGCGGCGGTGGTGCACGAAAGCCGGCTCTACGCCGACGGCGCCTGGCACGACACCAAGATCTACGACCGCGCCAAGCTGAGCCCCGGCGACCGGGTCCAGGGCCCGGCCATCGTCACCGAGATGGACAGCACCTCGCTGATCCTGCCCGGCCATGTCGGCGTCATCGACGCGGTCGGCAACATCCTCATCTGGCCCGTCGGCCACGAAAACGCGCGCTGAGGGAGGGACCAGAAATGCCCGCTCAAGTCATCGAAACCCGGCCCGCCCCGTTCAACCGGGTCGCCGTCGATCCGATCACGCTCGACATCGTCGAGAATGCGCTCCGGAACGCCCGGGCCGAGATGGACGCGGTGCTGTTCCGCACCGCCATGTCACCCGGCATCCGCGAGCAGCACGACGCCTTCCCGATGATCGCCAACCAGGACGGCAAGATGGTCGTCGGCCAGTTCGGGTCGTTCCTCTACGGCTTCATGCAGGGCTATGAGGGGACCATAGAGGAAGGAGACGTCTTCCTGACGAACGACCCCTATTCCTGCGGCGGCGCCGTCAGCCACCTCAACGACTGGCTGCTGATGATGCCGATCTTCCACGAAGGCCGGCTTGTCAGCTGGGCCGCCATGTTCGGCCACATGACCGACGTGGGCGGCAAGGTGCCGGGCTCGCTGCCGACCGACGCCAAGATGATCTACGAGGAGGGGCTGATCATCCCCCCCTCCAAGATCTATCGCGGCGGAGAGCTGCAGCAGGAGCTGATGAACGTGCTCCTCGCCAACACCCGCATGCCCGAATGGAACCGCTCCGACTTCTTCGCGATCATGGCGGGGCTGCGCTTGGCGGAACGCCGCGTGAGGGAGAACATCGACCGCTTCGGCGTCGATACGTACATCTCCGCCATGCAGGACATGCTGGACCGCAACAAGGCGGCCATGGGCGCGATCATCCAGATGATCATCCCCGAGACGCCGAGCCATTTCGAGGATTGGATCGACGACGACGGGCAGGGCAACGGACCGTTCAAGATCGCCTGCAAGCTGCACCGCGAGGGCGAGGTCGCCATCTTCGACTTTTCGGACTGCGATCCGCAGAGCCTGTCGTCGATCAACTTCCTGCTCAACGAAGAGATGTTCAAGATGTTCTTCGGGGCCTTCACGATCAACCTCTTCGATCCGCAGATCCTCTTCAACGACGGTTTTTATGACTTGGTGGAAGTGCGCATCCCGCCGGGCTCCATCCTCAAGCCGAAAAAGCCCGCGGCGCTGTCCTGCCGCACCCACATGCTCGGCCGCATCTTCGATCTGATGGGCGGGCTGCTGGGGCAGGGGGCGCCGGACGCGCTCAACGCGGCCGGGTTCTCCGACAGCCCGCATTTCATGTATTCGGGCTTCGACAAGAACGGCGAATGGTATCAGCTCTTCCAGATCGGCTTCGGCGGCGTGCCTGGCCGCCCCGCGGGGGACGGGCCGGACGGGCATTCCATGTGGCCGGCCTTCACCAACGTCCCCAACGAGTTCCTGGAGGCGTACTTCCCCCTGCGCATCCGCGAATACGCCACGATCCCGGACAGCGGAGGGGCCGGCCTCCACCGCGGCGGGAACGGCATCACCATCGCCTATGAGATGTTGGAGGCGGGCGAGATCTCCATCCACGACGACCGCTGGCTCACCTACCCTTGGGGCGTCAACGGAGGGGAGCCCGGCATGCGCTCCACCAAACGCCTCGTCCGCGCCGACGGCACCGAAGAGAACATCCCCTCCAAATGCGACCGCATCGCGGTGAAGCCGGGCGACATGCTCTACTTCAACACCTGGGGCGGCGGCGGCTGGGGCGATCCGTGCAAGCGCGATGCGGAGCTGGTGCTGGCGGACGTCGCCCGTGGCCTGGTCACGGTCGAGGGCGCCAAGCGCTACGGCGTGGCGATCTCCAACGGCGAGGTCGACGCCGCGGCCACCGAGAAGCTGCGCGCCGATCTGACCCGCCGGCGCGGCGAGGCCAAGCTTTTCGACCGCGGCTTCGAGAGCCTTGAAGAGCTAAAGCGCCGCTGCAAGGCCGAGACCGGGTTCGAAGCGCCCAAGGACCCCGAGTTCTTCACCTTCATGCAGGCGGCGGAGTGAGGAGGGCGGCATGAGCCGGGCGCTCGACGACAGCTACGCCGCCGCCGGCTACCACGCCAAGCAGGACTGGGGGACCAAGCCGGCGTTGATCCTGGTCGACTTCGCCTCCGCCTACTACGTGGAGAACTCGCCGCTTTATGCGGGCGAGGGGGCGGTGACGGCCCGGGACAATGCCAAGCTGCTGCTCGACGCGGCGCGGGCCAACGGCGTTCCGGTGATCTGGACCGAGGTGCGCTACCTTCCCGGCGGCGTCGACGGCGGGGCCTTCTTCCGCAAGACGCCGGCCTTGAAGGTGTTCGAGCGGGGCAACCCGCTGGGCGACATCGTCGAAGGGCTCGATCCCCGCGACGACGAGGTGATGATCACCAAGCAGTATCCCTGCGCCTTTTTCGGCACCTCGCTGGCGGCGACGCTGACGGCGATGGGCGTGGACACGGTGCTGCTGACGGGGCTGAGCACCTCGGGCTGCGTGCGGGCGAGCTGCCTGGGCGCGATGTCCAACGGCTTCACCACCTTGGTGGTGGAGGACGCGGTGGGCGACCGTCATCCGGCGGTGCACGACGCCAATCTCTTCGACATGTCCGCCAAATACGCGGATCTCGTGACCACCCAAGACGCGATCGCCTGGCTCGACCGGGCGGCGAGCACAGCAGGAGAGTGAGAGCCATGAAGACGATGATGATGACGGCCGCGGCCGTCGCCACGGCCGCGGCGATGGCGACCCCCGCCGCCGCCGACCTCGCCGCCGCGCAGGCGCTGATCGACCGGTATTCGCAAGCGCCGGAGTGGACGCCGCCGGGCGAGCCGTTCGACGCGGCTCAGTGCATGGCCGACAAGAAGATGTTCGTCATCCCGCTGACCAACGCCAACCCGTTCAACGCCACCATCAGCGACGGCATGATCGAGGCGGCGGAGACGGTCGGGTTCGAGCTGCGCAGCTGGGAGACGCAGCTGGACCCGGCCCAGTGGATCAGCGGCATCAACACCGCCGTGGCCGAGGGGTTCGATCTGATCGACCTTCAGGGCGGCCTGCCGCCCGAGTTCCTGGTCCCTCAGATCACCGAGGCCCGCGCCGCCGGCGTCAAGGTCACCGCGACGCACAACTGGGACGCCACCACCCAGACCGTGCCCGAGTTCATGGACGGCGCCGCCAACAC
>JBCCPD010000313.1:0-4822 GCA_039025075.1 Pseudomonadota bacterium
CGATCACCCGCTGTCTGAGATCAAGGGAGAGGGGCTTGGTCATGGAGGCTGGCCTCCTTCGCCAGCCTCAAGGATGAATCACGTCACGAACCTCAAGCGAATCCCCTGCGCGATTCCGTCAGGACGCGAAAAGCTCTAGGGGCGGCCTCGGGCCTGGCACCGGTGTCGGTTCAGGCGCAGTCCGAGTTGGAACCGCCGCCCTCCTCGCCCCTCGCGTTCGACGCGGCGATCGCCATCTATGTGGCCGAGCAGCTCGGCGAAATCGTGGAGATCGCGCTCGAACGCGCCGACGGAATGGGCGCCATAGAGATCGAACGCGTCGTGACCCCCGGCGAGGAGCACGACGCAAACCCGGATCCAGTCACCGGGGCGATTCTTAAGCGATGGCGCGACAGCGGCGTGTCGCACCTGTGTCGACATGGGCTTCGCTGCCGCTGTGACGGTCGTCCACCGAAGGGCTCAGCCCCAGGTGCAGCTGATGCGCGAAAACGCGTTCCAGCGCTTCCTCGAAACCAGCGCGCAAGGCCCGCACGGCCGCGTCCCGCCGCGAGGCGTCGGCGCTGATCGAGGCCGAGACCGCGCATGAACCGACGATCGGCGCCGTGTTCAACGAGATCGGCCTGATCACCTGGTCCGGCGGCGTGCCCATCCTCTGCGACGGCCAGGTCATCGGAGGCATGGGCGTCGGCGGGGCCCTTGTCGAAGCGACGAGCGGCAAAGAGCATGACGACATCTGCGCCAAGGCCGGCATCGCCGCAATCGCCGGCAAGCTTCATTAAAGGCGGCGAGAGCGCTCGCCCCAAGGCCGGCGGGTGAAAGGACCTCGTCAGTTCAACCGCGCGATCGTCGTCGGCCACGGGTCGTCGAAGTCGCCGCCGGCCTTCCACCGGGCCACCTCCGCCGGGGTGCAGAAGCACGCGTTCAACGCGTCGGCGAAGGTCTGGAGCCCGTCGCGCTCGGCGATTACAGTCAACCGGCAGTGGCGATCCCCGAATTCAGGCGAAAACGCTTGCAGCCGTAGGCGCATCTCCGACTGCTCCTCCGGCGACAGGTTCAGGCTTTCGTCTTCGAGGGTCGCGATCTTCCAATAGTTCACGATCTCCAAACCGATGCTGCCGGCGGTCTGGTTCCAAAGCAGCTGCAGCTTGTCGCGCGTCGGCAGCCAAAAAAAGCCTTTGCTCCGGAAAACCCCTTCGCCCAGGAAGTGATTGTAGACGTTCCAAAGGCGACGCGGATGAAAAGGTCGCGGGTCGGCGACGACGACGCTGTCGATCCGATAGTCCGCCGCGCTCTCCATCGACCGCACGCCATGCTCGCGATCCCAGTCGGCAAGCTCTGCCCCCAAGGTCGCCACGCGGTCATGGTCGTAGGGCGGCGTCGCCAGAACGTCGGCCAGCTTCAAGTTGCCCCATTTCATGCCCAGAACGTCGGCGAACGGATTGATCGCATGCACAGCCTCGGCGACGGCGCGAAGGGTGTCCGCGTCGACCCGGTCCATCTTGCTCAGCAGAATGCGGTTTCCGAACATGATCTGCTCGGCCAGGAGGTTTTCCGATTTGCGCCTCCCAGCGGCGAGGTTGCGCGACGCCGCCGGCACGATCCCGCGGCCCAGATCGTGGTCGTGAGCCAGCGCGACGGCGTCGACGACCGACAGAAATCCATGCAGCCGTGCCTGCGGGTGGGTTCTGATCGCCTCGAGCAAGGGCCAGGGATGCGCGCTGCCCGAGGTTTCGATCACGACATGGCTCGCGCGCGAGGCGGCGAATTCGTCGATGGCCGCGGCGAAGCGTTGCAGGCCCGTCGGACCGCTTATGCTGCCCGCGGGGATGGACACGAACAGCGCATCGCGGCGCGAGATGATCTCGCCCGCATCCAGCACGCGGCCATCGACGTCCAGCTCGCTCATCTCGTTGACGATCACCCCGAGCCGCACGCCCTCCGCCCTGCGCGCCTGCAGCAGGAGGCTTTGAAGCAACGTGGTCTTTCCGCTGCCGAGAAAGCCGCTCAGCACGGTGACCGGCAGCGCGGACGGCGCGTCCGTCACCGCTCCAGCAGCGTCTGCGCCTGCCGGAACCAGGCGAGCGTGTTCGCATGATGCGCCTCGCCCCAGCGTTCGATGAATTTCTGAGTAGAAAAGTCGCCAGCGTCCTCCAAGGCCGCGATCCGCTCGACGACGAAGTCCTGGGTGAGGGGGATGCTGCATTTCACGGTGATGCAGTGCTTCCACTCTTCGTAGGTCGTTGGCATTGGCGACATGTTCCGTTCCCTTTCCTTATAGCCCCCAGCGCGCCGTCGCGGCGGGCGCAGGCGCCGGCGGCGCGCCGGGAGGAGCGTCCGCGCCCCGCCCGAGCCGACGAGACGCGCTCCCGATCAATCCTCCGCGGCCGCCTCCGCCCGGGTCTTGCCGGTCATGTCCATGGCCAGCGCGGCGGCCATGAAGGGATCCAAACCTCCGTCGAGAACGCCGGACGTGTCCGAGGTTTCGACATTGGTGCGCAGGTCCTTGACCATCTGATACGGCTGCAGAACGTAGGAGCGGATCTGGTTGCCCCAGCCTATGTCTCCCTTGGCGTCGTGCGCCTCCTGGATGGCGGCGTTCCGCTTGTCCAGCTCCAGCTGGTAGAGGCGGGCCTTCAACGCCGCCATGGCGTTGGCGCGGTTCTGGTGCTGGGACTTCTCGGAACTCGTGACCACGATGTTGGTGGGCAAGTGAGTGATGCGCACTGCGGAATCGGTGGTGTTGACGTGCTGGCCGCCGGCGCCGCTCGACCGATAGGTGTCGATGCGGATCTCGTTGGGCGGGATCTCGATCTCGATGGCGTCGTCGACGACCGGATAGACCCACACCGACGCGAAGGAGGTCTGGCGGCGGGCCTGACTGTCGAAAGGAGAGATCCGCACCAACCGGTGCACGCCGCTTTCGGACTTCAGCCAGCCATAGGCATTGGGCCCCGAAACCTTGTAGGCGGCCGACTTGATGCCCGCTTCCTCGCCCGCCGTCTCCGACTGAAGCTCCACCTTGTAGCCGTGGGCCTCGGCCCAGCGGATATACATGCGGGCGAGCATCTGCGCCCAATCGCAGCTTTCCGTGCCGCCGGCCCCGGCGTTGATCTCCACGAAGGTGTCGTTTCCGTCCGCCTCGCCGTCGAGAAGCGCCTCGATCTCCTTCTGCGCGGCGCGGCCTCTCAAGGAAGCCAGCGCCGCCTCGGCCTCGGCGACGACGTCCGCGTCGTCCTCGACTTCGCCAAGCTCGATCAGCTCTTTGTTGTCCTCCAGCTCCTGAGCAATGGCGCGGGCGTCGTCGAGCGCGTCGGACAGCTGCTGACGCTCCCGCATCAGCTTCTGCGCCTTCGCGGGGTCGTTCCAAAGCTCAGGATCCTCCGACATCGCGTTGAACTCTTCGAGCCGGTGCTCGGCCGTCTCCCAGCCGAGACGCTGGCGCAAAAGCTCCAGCGACTTCTCGATGTCGGCGACGAGGGCGGCGGTTTCCGAACGCATGGCGGCTGTTCTTCCGAGCAAGCGTGATTTCGGCGTGACATCTATCCCCGCCGATTTCGGGGGGCAAGACGCTGACGACCGCGCCCGAGCGCAAACGCCTCAGTAGAGGCCGCCGGAGGAGAACCCGCCTGCGGGAGGCCGAGGGGCCTGGGGCGCGGTCGGCGCCGGCGCGGCCGAGGTCGGTCCGCCGCCCGAGACCTGGGGCGCAGAGCCGCTCGTCCGCGCCGCGTCCGAGGCGGCGGACGCCTCCAACGTCATCGGCAGATCGCCGCCCTGCCCGAAGCCGGCCGAAAACCCGCCGTCGAGCACCTGAATCCCGGCATAAGCCCCGATGGGCGGAATGTCGTCGAAACGATACGGCTCTTCGATCACGTTCGGCCCGGAGGCATCGTCCGGCAGCCGATCTCCCGTTTCGCGGTCGATCTTCACCAGCACCATGCCCCGCGGCGGCTGAAAGTCGGGCTTGGGCCGGTCTTGCATGGCGACCTCCATGAACGCCTGGAACACCGGCGCGCACAAAGTGCCGCCGAACGCGCCTCGACCCATCGGACGCGGCACGTCGTAGCCGACGTAGCAGCCGGCCACGAGGTTCGGCGTGAAGCCGATGAACCAGGCGTCCTTAGATTCGTTGGTGGTTCCCGTCTTGCCGCCGACCGGGAACCCCAAGCGCTGCAAACGCGAAGCGGTGCCGCGCTGCACGACGCCTTCCAGCATCGAAACCAGCTGGTAAGCGGTCACCGGATTCATGATCCGGCGAGCGTTGGGCGCGGGCCAAGGCGTGCGCGGCAGCGCCTGCGTCCGAGCAAACGGGGCGTCGCAGTCGCGGCATAGGCGCGCCTCGTGACGCAGAACGGTCTCGCCGCGACGGTCCTGAACGCGGTCGACAAGCGTTGGTTCGATCCGCCAGCCGCCATTGGCGAACATCGCATAGGCGGCGACCATCTGATAAAGCGTCGTCTCTCCCGCGCCGAGCGAGTAGCTCAGGTGGGCGGGCATGTCCTCGTAGACGCCGAAGCGCTCGGCGTAGTCGGCGACGCGGTCCATGCCCATGGCCTGGGCCAGGCGCACGGTCATGACGTTCCGCGACTGCTCGATGCCCACGCGCATGGGCGAGGGACCGTAGAACCGGTCCGAGGCGTTCATGGGGCGCCAGAGCTCCGCCGCGCCGGTGTCGATCACCAAGGGCGCGTCGAGGATGACCGTGGACGGCGAATATCCGCTGTCGAGCGCCGCCGCGTAGACGAACGGCTTGAAGGCGGAGCCGGGCTGGCGCCTCGCCTGCGTGGCGCGGTTGAACACTGACGACTGGAACGAAAACCCGCCC
>JBCCPD010000314.1:0-4820 GCA_039025075.1 Pseudomonadota bacterium
GGAGGGTCCCAGGATGGGCGCTGAGACGACGAAGCAGGTGGCGGAGAAGCTGGTGGCGCTGTGCAAGGCGGGCCAGGACGCCGAGGCGTTGCTGCTCTACCGGGACGACGCGGTCTCGGTCGAAGCCGCCCTCGCGCCGGGCATGGACAGCCGCGAGACGCACGGCCTCGAGGGTCTGCGCGGCAAGCATGCGTGGTGGGAGGAGAATTTCGAGGTGCACGGGGCGGAGGTCGAAGGCCCGTTTCCCCACGGCGAGGACCGTTTCGGCGTGATCTTCTCCGTCGATTCGACCCACAAGGCGAGCGGCCAGCGCTCGGCGATGAAGGAGCTGGCGGTCTACCACGTCGACGACGCCGGCAAGATTTTTCGCGAAGAGTTCTTCTACGCCGGCTGAGCCGCGCGGCGGGGGCGCGGGGAGCCCGTCCGGGCCCTCGCGTCTCCTGCGGAGCCGTCTTCGGCAACGCCCGAACTCCCCCGTCGATACGCGCAAGCCTAGTCGTCCGCCGGGTCAAGGCTCGCAAGCGAAGCGCAGCGACCGGCCTTCTTCAGGCCGGCTTGGCCTTGAGGCGGCGGGCGACTCGGCGCACGCTTGCCGGAGAGCCCCTGCGGCTCTTCCCCAGAAAAGGCGATCTTCCTGGAAGCCAGACCGACGCCGGCCATTTCAGGCGCCCGCGCGAATGCGCGCGAGCCGCCTCTTGTTTATTGGGGGGCTCGATGCCCCGGAGGCGAGACCCCTGAAGGCGCCGCGCCTACTCGGCGGCCTCGGCGGGCGGCCGATAATAGTCCGCGCTGGCGCGGCGGCGGACCAGCCACCAGCCGTATTGCTCCGGCCAGGTCGAAAAGTCGGGGTCCGCGCCCAGGGTCTCGGCGGCGCGGACGGCCCAGAACGGGTCCAGCAGCAGCTCTCGGCCCAGGGCGATCAGATCCGCGGCCCCGGCCTGCAGGATCTCCTCGGCCTGCCGAGGATGGGTGATCAGGCCCACGGCCATGGTCTTCATGCCGTCGGCCTCGGCCCGCACGCGCGCGGCATAGGGCACCTGGAAGCCGGGTTGGCGCTTGACGCCGGCCGAGGCCGTGGCGGCGCCCGAAATGCCGGAGGACGAGCAGTCCATCACATCTACGCCCAGCGCCTTCAGCTCCCGCGCCAGGGTCACCGTGTCCTCCAGCTGCCAGCCGGTCTCGTCCCCATCGACGGCGGACGTGCGGAAGAACAGCGGCAGGTCGTCGGGCCAGACCTCGCGGACCGCCTCGGTCACCTCCAGCGCCAGGCGCATGCGGCCCTTCAGATCGCCGCCATAGGCGTCGTTGCGGCGGTTGGAGAGGGGCGAAAGGAACGAGTGGATCAGGTAGCCATGGGCCCCGTGCACCTCGGCGATCTTGTAGCCGGCGGCCAGCGACCGGCGGGCGGCGTCCGCGAAGTCGTCCACCAGCCGCGCGATCTCCGCGGTCGACAGCGGGTGCGGCTCCGGCCAGCCCTCGGCCACGGGGACCGCGGACGGGCCGACCGGAGGCCAGGGCATGTCGCCGCGGGAAAAATCCTCCTCGGTCAGCGGGCCGTTGCCGAACCACGGGCGCTGCATGCCGGATTTCCGCCCCGCATGGGCGAGCTGGATGGCGGGCAGGGCGCCATGGCGGGCCTCGAAGGCGGTGCAGCGGGCGTGGCCGGGGATCTGCCCGTCGTCCCAAATCCCGGCGCAGCCATGGGTGATGCGGCCGGATTTCTGCACCGCCGTCGCTTCGGTGAAGACGATGCCGGCGCCGCCCTTGGCATAGCTGCCCAGGTGAACCAGGTGCCAGTCCTCCAGATGCCCGTCATGGGCGGAATACTGGCACATGGGAGAGACCACGACGCGGTTGCGGGCGGTCAGGCCGCGCAGCGCGAGAGGATCGAACAGCAGGGCGGTCATGGCGGCGGGCCTCCGGGCCGGTTGGGGCGTGGGAGCGTTGGAAAGTCGCGGCGCAGGCTAGCGGGGCGCGCCGCTGGTGGCAAAGCCCGCGCGGTCTTGGCAGGGTATGGCCGCGCGACGGGAGGAACGCATGACCAGAACGGCGGCGATTATCGGCCTCGGGATCATGGGGCGCCGGATGCTGGAGCATATGGGCCGGCACGACGGGATTTCGCCGGTCGCCGCCTGGGACCCGGACCCGGCCGCCCGGGCCGCGGCCGAGGCGATCGCGCCCGGGCTCGGCGTCGACGGCGCCCAGGCGGCGATCGACGCGGCGGAGATCGTCTATCTCGCCTGCCCGCCGATCCCGCGGAAGGCCCTGGCGCTGCAGGCGGCCGAGGCCGGGCGCTGCCTGTTCCTCGAAAAGCCCTTCGGCGTCGACGTGGCGGAGGCGGAGGATCTGGCCGCGCGCCTGCACGCCTCGGGCGTGCCGGCCGCGGTGAACTTCACCCAAGCCGCCGGGGCCGCCCTCGGCGACGCGGCGCGGGCCGTCGAGGCGGGAGAGCTCGGCGCGCTCGCCGGCGCCGACATCGTCGTCTCCTACGCCGCCTGGCCGCGCGCCTGGCAAAAGGCGGCCGACTGGCTGCGCTTCCGCGCCGAAGGCGGCGCGACGCGCGAGGTGATCTCGCATTTCCTCTTTTTCGCCGAACGCATCCTCGGGCCGCTGGAGCTGGTCTGGGCGCGGCCGTCCTATCCCCCCGACCCGGCCCTGTGCGAGACCCATTTGGCCGCTCGGCTGGTCTCCGCCGACGGACTGCCGGTCTCGGTGATGCTCAGCGTCGGCGGCGCCCAGCCGGATCGGCAGGAGCTGACCCTCAAGGGCGCCGCGGCCAGCCGGCGGGTGCGGGAGTTTTTTCTGGCCGAGGTCTCCGACGGCGGGGCCTGGGCGCCGGCGGGCGAAACGGCGGAGGATCCGCGCGCCCCGGCGCTGCGCGCCCAGCTCGACGGGCTGCTGACGCTGGCGCAAGGGCGGCCGAGCCCCCTGGCGACGGTGCAGGAGGCGCTGCGCGTGCAGCGCCTGGTCGAAGCGATGCTGGAGGGTCGAGGATGAGCGAAGCGATCGCGGCGGAGCAACACGACGTCCTGATCGTCGGGGCGGGGTTCGCGGGCCTGCGCCTGCTGGACCTGATGCGCTGCCAAGGGCGGCGCGCGCGGGTGCTGGAGGCCGGCGACGGCGTCGGCGGCACTTGGTACTGGAACCGCTATCCCGGCGCCCGCTGCGATGTCGAATCCATGCAGTACTCCTACCAGTTCGACCCCGCGCTGGAAGCGCAATGGGACTGGTCCGAGCGCTACGCCGCACAGCCGGAGATCCTCGCCTATGCCGAGGCGGTGGCCGAACGGCTCGACTTGACGCGCGACATCCGCTTCGGAACGCGCGTGCGCTCGGCGGTCTGGGACGGCGCGCTCTGGCGGCTCGAGTCGGAGGACGGCGCGGCCTTCGAAGCGCCGATCTGCATCATGGCCACCGGCTGCCTGAGCGCGCCCAACGTGCCCGATCTGCCGGGGCTGAAGGACTTTTCGGGACCGGTCCATCACACCGGGCACTGGCCGCATGAGGGGGTCGATTTCTCGGGCCAGCGGGTCGGGGTGATCGGGACGGGCTCCTCAGGCATCCAGTCGATCCCGCGGATCGCGCGGCAGGCCGCGTCGCTCACCGTTTTCCAACGGACCGCGAACTTCGCCGTGCCGGCCTGGAACCGCCCGCTGAGCGAGGCGGAGCGCGCCTCGGTGCGGGCCGAGTACGCCGCGCTGCGCGCCCGTCAGAAGCGATCGCCCAACGCCATCGACCGGCCCGGGCCCGTCGGCTCCGCCGCCCAGACCTCGGCCGAGGCGCGCCAGGCGGAGTTCGAGGCGCGGTGGGAGGCCGGCGGCCTGCCGTTCCTCTCGGCCTTCGACGATCTGCTGCTGGACCCCCAGGCCAACGCCTGGGCCGCCAACTTCGTCCGCGCCCGCATCCGCGAGATCGTGCAGGACCCCGCCACGGCGGAGCTGCTCTGCCCGACCGACCTGATCGGCTGCAAGCGGCTCTGCGTGGAGATCGGCTATTTCGAGACCTTCAACCTGCCGCATGTGCGCCTGGTGGACCTCCGCCCCGGCGACGGCGGCCGGGGCGGGATCGAAACGGTGACGCCCGGCGGCCTGCGCGCCGCGGGCGAGACGTTCGAGCTCGACGCCCTGGTCCTGGCCACCGGCTTCGACGCGATGACCGGCGCTCTGCTGCGGATCGACGTGCGCGGCGAGGGCGGCCGCTCTCTGCGCCAGGACTGGGCGGAGGGGCCGGCCAGCTATCTGGGCCTGATGGTGGCCGGCTATCCGAACCTCTTCACCGTGACCGGACCGCAAAGCCCGTCGGTGCTGACCAACATGATCGTCAGCATCGAGCAGCATTGCGAGTGGATCGCGGACGCGGTGGCGGCGCTGGAGGCGCGGGGCGCGTCGCGGATGGCGGCGGAGGACAGCGCTCAGGCGGCGTGGACCGAGGCGAATGCGGCGATGGCGGAGGGCTCGATGCGCGAGGCCTGCGGCAGCTGGTACAGAGGCGCGAACATTCCCGGCAAAAGCGCGGTCTACATGCCCTATGTCGGGGGTTTCCCGGCCTATACGGAAGCGCTGGAGGGGATCACCGCGCGGGGCTACGAGGGGTTTTCGTTCGCCTGAGGGGAGGCGTTCAGGCCCTCGTCCGAGCTGCGCTCGAACCTCGGCCCCGCCCGCACTCCCCCTCAATGGCGGGGAGACCCCGCCCTGGCGCGTTCGGACCGGTCGCCCGGCCCGCCTACGAAGCCGAGTCGTCCGCCGGGTCAAGGCTCGCGCAGCGCAGCGGAGCGACCCCGTAGGGGCTCGGCCTTGAGGCCCCGCCAGACTTGACGTTGA
>JBCCPD010000315.1:0-4816 GCA_039025075.1 Pseudomonadota bacterium
GCGAGGCCGACGCGAGCTTCGCTTTGCACGGCCTCGACGCCCGAGGGGCCAGCCGCTTCGCGATCCCGCTGCCGGCCCGCGGCCATGCCGCCGCCGCGCATCCGCTGCGGCCCGAGGCGGTGGCCTTCGCCCGGCGACCCGGACGCTTCGCGCTGATCGTCGACTGCGCCGAGGGTCGGGAGACGGTGCGGCTGACGCCGCCGCCGGGGCGGGTGTTTTGCGGACACGGCGCGTTCTCCGCCGATGGCGGTCGGCTGTTCACGACGGAGAACGCCTTCGACGACGGCGACGGCCGCCTGGGGATCTGGGACGCGTCGGCGGGCTATCGCCGCATCGGCGAGGTCCCGACCCAGGGCATCGGCCCTCATGAGGTCGTTCTGTCGCCGGACGGGGGGTCTTTGGTGGTGGCGAACGGGGGGATTCTCACCCATCCGGACAGCGGGCGCGCCAAGCTGAATCTGGCGACCCTGCGCCCGAATCTCGTGCGGCTCGCGGTCGAGGACGGCGCGCTGCTGGGCCAAGTGGAGCCTGCGGCGCGTCTGCGCCGCAACTCCTTGCGCCATCTCGCGATCGCCGCCGACGGCGCGGTGCTTTGCGCCGCCCAGTGGGAGGGCGACCTGAGGGCGGCTCCGCCGCTTTTGGCGCTGTGGCGGCCGGGCGCCGAGGCCCTGAAGTGGCGGGTCGCGCCCGATCCGTGGCAGGCGCGCCTGCGCGGCTATGCCGGCTCGATCGCCGTGGACCGGAGCGGAGAGGCGGCGGCCTTGACCGCGCCGCGCGGCGGTCTGGCGCTGATCTTCGCCGGTCCGGACCTGAGCTTCGATCGGGCCGTGCTGCGCCCCGACGTCTGCGGCGTGGCGGCCGGCGGCGACGGCTTCGTCTTCACTGATGGCGGCGGCGGCGTCCTGCGCGCCTGGGCGGGTTCCGAACGGTCGATCGAGACCTCGGCGGCCTCGGCGGGCCGCGCGTGGGACAATCATCTGGTGTCGTTGAGCGCTTAGATCGCCCGCCTGCGGGGCTGCTGAGGCGGGGGGCGACCGGCCGACCGCGACGATGCGCGCGGCCGGCCGCGGCGCCGAGGTCGCATGGACAAGTCCGAGTGTTTTGGTCAGAATACAAGCGTCCAGCCAGCCGGCCCGGCGCGCCAGACCCTTCGGACCCAAAGCCGCCCCGAACTTCGCCCAGCTTCGGCGGCGGGGAACCGCGCGGCCCCCAACCGGCATGAGGATTTGGCATGCATGACGGACCCGACTGCGGAGGCTCTTGCGAGCCCGGCGATCGACCCTTGGCGGATCTGCGGCTCGGACCTTTGTCCGAAGCGGCCCTGCAGGTGATGCGCTTCTGCTTCACCACCTTCGCTCAACCGAACTCTCAGGCCTGGATCGGGGCCCAGGAATGGGCGGTGGCGAGCGCGGGGGAGACCAAGGGCTCGAAGCTCGCCTTCCGCTGCATGCGCTTGGTGCAGGCCCTGCGCATGTCGCGGCGCACCCCGTTTCGGTTCTCCAACCCCACCTGCCCGCAATGCCGCGCCGTCGTCACCGAGACCGAGCGGCGCTTGATGCTGGTGGTGGGGCACCTGCAGCGCGAGGAGCGATCGGCGGCTTATGCTGAGGCGATGCTGCTATGCGAGGGTTCGGCCGCCGCGCCGCTTCTGGCCGCCGCGGACGCGTTGGGCGAGCTGCTGGACGCGCGCGCGCCCGAGCGGATCGGGGGTCACGCGTCATGACCGACGCGGCCAGAACCGCGCATATCGCCGGCCTGACCGCGCTGCTGCTTTTGTTGGGAGCCGCCGTCCTGGCGGGGCCGACAGGGGCGGGCCTGGGAGCCTCCGTCGGCGCCATGGACACGGGCTCCGCGGTCGAGCGGACGGCTGAGAGGCCTTTGGCGTCCGAGCCGTTCGGAGCGGTTTTCGTGGTTGATCGAAGGGGGCCGCCGACCTGAGATCGGCGGGTCGTCGATGGCAGCGTTCGCAACGCGTTTTTCCTTCATCGCCTCGTCGAGCGGCGCGGAGCCCGCGCGTCTCGTCGGTTTGGCGGCCGCGACCTTGGCGCGGACGAGAGCGGCCGCTCCGTCAAGGGTCGTCGCCGTCGGCGTTCGCCGCCGTTCCGTCCAATGGCTTGAATCGGCCGAAGCGGGCCTTCAAGCTTCCGCAGACGATCGAGTTCCGAGAGGGCCTGCATGACCCGAGCTTCCGACACTGAGACCTTCGCCCGGCGCGCGGACGCGCCGACCCGCCGGGTGTTTCTGGGCGGTCTCGCGGCGGTCTGGGCCTGGCCCGCCGGTGCTTCGGACCGACCGGCGCGCGTTGTGATCGCCGGGGGCGCGTTGACGGAGATCGCCTTCGCGCTGGGCGCCGGCGATCGGATCGCCGGCGTCGACGTGACGTCCAACTATCCGGAGGCGGCGGCTGAGAAGGCGCAGATCGGCTATTTCCGCAGCCTCGCGCCCGAAGGGCTGCTCGCCCTGGCCCCGGACCTGATCCTGGCCGAGCCGGAGGCCGGTCCCGCCTCGGCGCTGGAGCGGGTGGAAGCCGCCGGCGTGCCGGTTCTGCGCGGACCGGACGGCGAGGGCCCCGCGGCGACCGTCGACAAGATCGCTTTCGTCGGCGAGGCGCTGGGGCTCGAGGCCGAGGCGGAGCGGGCGATCGCGCGGTATCGCGCGCAGCTGGCGGAGGTTCAGGCCAAGGTCGCGCGACTGCCGGGCCGGCCCAAGGCGCTGTTCGTGATGAGCTTCGCGGCGGGCGCGCCCGTGGTCGGCGGGGCCGGCACCTCCGCCGACGCGATCCTGGCGGAAGCGGGCGCGGTCAACGTCGCGGCCTCGGTGGAAGGGTGGAAGCCGATGAGCCGCGAGGCGATCCTGGCCGCGGCGCCCGACGCGGTGGTGATGATGACCCAAGGGGTCGAGCGGCTCGGCGGCGAGGCGGAGATCCTCGGGCGGCCCGATCTGTCGCAGACGCCGGCCGGCCGCGACGGGCGGCTCATCGCCTTGGAGGGCATGCTTCTGCTGGGCTTCGGACCGCGCACGCCCCAGGCGATCGCGGAGCTGGCGCGCGCGCTGCACCCGCAGGACGCCGCCGCGGCGGGGCTCTGACGATGACGGCGGCCGACGTTCTGCCGAGTGCGCGGCGGCTTCGCGCGCCGCTTTGGACGGGACTGGCGGGCGCTTTGGCGGCTTTGGCGCTGGCGGAGCTGGCGCTGGGCCCGGTCGGCATCGCGCCGGCGCGCACGATCGCGGCGCTGCTGGGCGGCGGAGACGCGGTGGAGACGACGATCCTCTGGCAAATCCGGATCCCGCGGCTGGTGCTCGGGCTGGCGGTCGGCGCGTCCTTGGCGCTCGCCGGGGCGGCGCTGCAGGGCATGCTGCGCAACCCGCTGGCCGATCCGGGATTGGTCGGCGTCACGTCAGGCGCCTCGCTGGGCGCGGTGGGCGCGATCGTGCTGGGCGGCGCCGTGGTGGGGGCGTTGCCGCCCGAGACGCGGCCGTTTCTGCTGCCAGGGGCGGCCTTTGCGGGCGCGTGCCTGACCCTCCTCTTCGTCTTCGCGGTGGCGCGGCGGGCCGGGGAGATCTCCGTGGCGACGCTGATCCTCGCCGGCGTGGCGATCAACGCCATCGTCGGCGCGGCGCTGGGCGCGATGGTCTACGTGTCCGACGACGACGAGCTGCGCGAGCTGACGTTTTGGACGCTGGGGGCTCTGGGCTCCGCCGGCTGGCCGCTCGTCGGCGCGGCGGCGATCGTCGCGATGGCCTGCGCGCCGGTGTTTCTGGCCCATGCCCGCGCGCTGGACCTGCTGCAGCTGGGCGAGCGGGCGGCCTTTCATGCGGGCCTCGACGTGGAGCGGTGCAAGCTGCGCCTGGCGCTTTGCGTGGCGCTGGCGGTGGGCGCTGCGACGGCGGCGGCAGGGCCCATCGGCTTCATTGGGCTTGTCGCGCCGCATCTGGCGCGCCTTCTGGCGGGCCCTTCGCATTCGAGCGTGCTGCCCGCCGCGGCCTTGATCGGCGCGGCTCTGGTGCTGGCGGCGGATTTGGCGGTGCGCCTCGCCGTGCCGCCGGCGGAGCCGCCCATCGGCCTCGCCACCAGCCTGATCGGCGGGCCGTTCTTCCTGTGGCTGCTGCTGCGCGACCTGAGGGGGCGGCGACTTGCTTGAAGCGCACGGCCTCGCGCTTCGGCTCGGCGGCCGGGCGGCGCTGGACGGGGCGGACTTCGTCGCGCGCAAGGGCGAGGTGACCGCCGTGGTCGGGCCGAACGGAGCGGGCAAGTCGACGCTGCTCGCTTGTCTTTCCGGCGCTTTGAGGCCCATGGGCGACGTGCGGATGGACGGCGAAGACCCCGCCGCGCTGCCCGCCGCGGCGCTCGCCCTGCGCCGCGCGGTGCTGGAGCAGACGCCGTCGCTCGGCGCGCCTTTCACCGCCCGCGCGCTCGCCGGGCTCGCCCTGCCGCGGGAAATCTCGCCCGAGACGGCGGAGGGCATCGTGCGGCGGGTGCTGGCGCAGCTGGGTCTCGCCGCCCTCGCCGATCGGCGCGTCACGGAGCTTTCGGGCGGGGAGCGGCATCGGGCCCATCTCGCCCGCGCCCTGGCGCAGCTGGCGGCCGGCCGCGCGCTCGGCCACGGAGGCTGGCTGCTGCTGGACGAGCCGACGGCGAGCCTAGATCTCGCCCGTCAGTCGGACGCCATGCGCGCCGCCCGCGCCGCCGCCGCGGACGGGGCCGGCGTCGTCGCGGTCCTGCATGATCTGGGCCTCGCCGCCGCGTTCGCGGACCGCGTCGCGGTCATGCATCGCGGCCGCGTCGTCGCCCTCGCCCCGCCGCGCGAGGCGCTGA
>JBCCPD010000316.1:0-4807 GCA_039025075.1 Pseudomonadota bacterium
CCCCGCGTCCTCACCCTCTCCCTCCACCCCCACATCATCGGCGTCCCGCACATCGCCCACTGGTTCGGCCGCACCCTCGACATGCTGCTGGCGCGCGACGACACCGTCTTCATGACCTCCTCCCAGATCGGCGACTGGTATCTGTCCCAAGACCCCGACGGCGGCGCGGCATTGGAAAAATTCAACGACGGCCCGCCCGCCGGCATCGGCTTCGGAGACGACCATGACTGAGCGCTCCGCCCCGTCCTGGCCCCACCGCTCCGAGGCCCTGCGCCACATCCGCGTCCTGGACCTCACCCGCGTGCGCGCCGGCCCCAACTGCTGCCGCGTCCTCGCCGACTTCGGCGCCGATGTCATCAAGATCGAGGCGCCGGAGGGCGTCGACGCCAACGCCGGCGCCAACGGCCCCCGCGACGGCTCGGACATGCAGAACCTGCACCGCTCCAAACGCTCCCTGACCCTGAACCTCAAAAAGCCGGGCGCGCTCGAGGTCTTCCGCAAGCTCGTCAAAACGGCCGACGTCGTCGTCGAAAACTTCCGCCCCGACGTGAAGGACCGCCTCGGCATCGGCTACGAGGCCCTCGCCGCCCTCAACCCCCGCATCATCCTCGCCTCGGTCTCCGGCTTCGGCCAGACCGGCCCCTACGCGACCCGCGCCGGCTACGATCAGATCGCCCAAGGCATGGGCGGCCTCATGGCCGTCACCGGCCTCCCCGGCCAGGGCCCCGTCCGCGCCGGCACCGCGCCGGCGGACCTCTACTCCGGCCTCTACGCCGCCACCGGCGTCCTCGTCGCCCTCGCCGAACGCGAAGTCTCCGGCCGCGGCCAATGGGTCCAGTCGAGCCTCCTCGAAGCCCAGATCGCGATGATGGACTTCCAGGCCTCCCGCTACCTGATGGAGGGCGACGTCCCCGAGCAGGCCGGCAACGACCACCCCACCTCGACCCCCATGGGCGTCATCGCCACCTCCGACGGGTTCCTGAACCTCGGCGTCGCTGGAGACGGCCAGTGGCAGGCCCTCTGCCGCGCCCTCGACCGCCCCGACCTCGCCGAAGACCCCCGCTTCACCGGCGTCCAGGACCGCCTCGACCACCGCGAAGCCTGCTGGGCCGAGATCCGCCCGGAATTCGCCAAGGCGACCTCCGCAGAATGGATGGCCCGCCTCGAAGCCGAGTCCATCCCTTGCGGCCCTATCTACCGCATGAACGAGGTCTTCGAGGACCCCCAGGTCCAGCACGTCGCCATCGCCCAGACGGTCGACCACCCCCGCCGAGGCCCCATCCGCCTCGTGGGCCAGCCCGTCACCCTCTCCCGCACCCCCGCCCGCCTCTCCTCTCCCGCCCCCGACCCCGGCGAGCACACCGCCGAACTCCTCGCCGAACTCGGCCTTTCCGAAGCCGACATCGAAGCCCTGCGCGCCGACGCCGCCATCTGAGCCCGGCCGGGGGGTCTCGGCTCGGGGGCATCGAGCCCCCTCGCCTCGCGCGCATTCGCGCGGGCGCCCGGATCGCGAGCGCCCGGATCGGCAGGCGTCGGTCCGGCTTGGAGAAAGATCGCCGTTTGCTGGGGAAGAGCCGCAGGGGCTCTTGGTCGAGCGTCCGCCGAGTCGTCGCGCGCCTCAAGGCCAAGCGCCCTTCGGGCGTGCCTTCGGCAGCCTTGACCCGCACGAAGAATCGGCTCGCGCGCAGCGGCAGGGGAGTTCGGGCGGGGCCGAGGCGCAGGCCCGCAGGGCCGAGCGAGGGCCGAACCGGGCTCCCCTCAGTCCTCCAGCAGTCCCGCGACCGCCGCCCGAAGCCGCTCCAGCCCCTGGCCCTTCTCGGCCGAGGTCGTCAGGATCTCCGGATAAGCCGCCGGGTGCCGCGACAGATCCGCCTTCACCCCCTCCAGCACCCGCCCCAAGGCTCCGCCCTTCAGCTTGTCCGCCTTGGTCAGCACGACCTGGAAGACCACCGCCGACGTGTCCAGCAGCCCCATGATCTCCTCATCGACCGCCTTCACCCCATGCCGCGCGTCGATCAGCAGAAACACCCGCCTCAGGTTCGTCCGCCCCGCCAGATACGCCTTCAGCAGCGCCTGCCAGCGCTCCACCACCTTCACAGGCGCCTTGGCGAACCCGTATCCTGGCAGGTCCACCAGCCACAGCCGACCCTCGCCGACATCAAAGAAATTCAGCTCCTGCGTCCGCCCAGGCGTGTTCGAGGCCCGCGCCAGCCCCTTCCGCCCCGTCAAGGCGTTGATCAGGCTCGACTTTCCCACATTCGACCGACCCGCGAAGCAGATCTCCGCCCAATCCGCCGCCGGCAGACCGTCCAAAGCCACCACCCCCTTCACGAACTCCGTCGGCCCGGCGAACAGCAGCCGCCCCGCCTCCGCCAACGCCGGGTCCGCCTCCGCATCCACCTCGAACAGAACCCCGTTCACGCCGCCACGCCGTCGCCGACGCGCACCGGCCCCCCCTCCAGCACCTCCGCGAACACCCCGAAATCCCGATGCCCGCCGATCCGCTCCAGCAGCGCCAGCAGGTCCACGTCGCGCCGCCCGGTCTGCGGGTCCGCATGGGTGGCCGAGCACCGCTCGATCCGCTCCACCACCCGCAGCCGAGCCCCGCCGACCGAGATCTCCCGCCCGACCAGATCGAACTCCCCCCAGGGCGGCAGCCCGTCGACCCACAGGTTTCCCCGGAAGCGCCGCCGATCCAACGCGAGACCCGCATGCTCCCCAAGCGCCCGCCGAGACGCATCGGACAGCACCGAAATCAAAGGATCGGGATGATCCGTCATCCCTCGCCCGATCGCCGGCGTCAGCCGAGCGGGCCGAGGCCGCCCCGCCTCCACCAAAGGATCCGCCCAGGCGACGAAGGCCGCCTCCCCCTCCGCCGTTCCGGGATCGACCGTCAGATCCGGGCGCGCCGGATGTCGAAACGTGATCGCCCCGCCGGGCGCTCCCTCCGCCGTCACCGCCATCAAGGTCGGCAGATAGGCCCCCCGCAGAAACACCGAGCAGCGCGCCCAGCCCGGCGACGCCCAGTCGTAGTCGGTCTTCTCGTGGGCCAGAGCCCAGACCCGGTCGCCCGGCAGCGTTTCGCCCGGGCGCAGATCGACCGCCTCCAACGCCTCCGCGCCCAAAGCCTTCACGGGATGTCGATAGATCGCGGTCACCTGGGTCATGCCCGGGACGTGGCCTGTCGCGCCAGCCGGGTCAAGCGGGCGCGGGTCCGGTACCGTCGCGCGACGCCGGCAGGGCAGGGGGCCGCAAGAAACCGTCGCGCCGGCGGCAGGACGCTGCGGCGCGTCGGCCCGCCATAGCCGAACATCGCGCCGGCCCGCGACGGACGGCCGGACCCGGCGTCGGCGCCGCGGCCAAGCTCGCGGCCCGCGCCGGAAGACGACGGCCGCCTCCCGCGTCGCTCGCCCCGCGGCCGCACGCAAAGCGCCCCGTCCCCGCGCCCCCCAAGCCTCACTCCTCACCCGCCCTTCGCCGCCGCAGCGATCCCTGGACCCCCAAATCCCCCGCGCACGCTCTTGCGTCCCCCGTCCTGGCGCGTCACCCCTCCGCCATGTCCTCCCCCATCCGCCTCTCCCTCCACCCCTCGGCCGCCGAGCGCGCCGCCCTCGCCGATCTTCAGGCCGCCAGCTGGCGCGACGCTTATCGCGGCGTGCTGCCCGACGCCTTTCTCGACGGCCCGGAGGAGGATCCGCGCAGCCTCGCCGCCCGGCTCGGCGCCGAATGGTCCGATCTGCGCCTGGCGACCGAGGATCTGCTCCTGACCCTCGGCGACCCGCTCGCCCCCGACGCCTTCGCCGTGGTCCTCGGCGATCCCGGCGCCAGCCGCACGGTCGCCGAAGCCCAGCCGAGCGCCGAGGCCCCGCGCCCCTATCTCGACCACCTGCATGCGCGTCCCGCCGCCCGAGGCCAGGGCCTGGGAGAGGCGCTGCTCCGCGACGCCGCCCGAAGGCTGATCGGCCGCGACCGCCCGGGCCTCTGGCTCTGGGTCTTCGAGGTCAACGACGGCGCCCGCCGCTTCTACGCCCGCCTCGGCGCCCAAGAGGAAGCGCGCGCCCGCCAAGCCCCCTACGGCCAGCCGCAGCCCTGCCTGCGCCTCGGCTGGGACGCCGCCGGCCTCGCAGCGCTCGCCCGACCCTCGCCCGATCCCCAGCGCGGCCGCTCAGCCGGCCCCACGCGCGCCTGACCCAAGCTCACCTCGGCGAGAGCCGGCCGCCGCGCCGCATTGACCCGGCGCGCCCCAGCCCGCATGTCGACGCGCATGGACAACGAACCCCTCCTGCGCCTCACGGTCTTCGCCGGCGTCTTCGCCCTCATGGCGGGGTGGGAGCTTCTCGGCCCCGCCCGCCGTCTCGCCGCCTCCAAGCCGCGGCGCTGGCTGACCAACTGGGCCATCGCCCTGCTGGACACCGCGGTCGTGCGCCTGCTCTTCCCCGCCGCGGCGGTCGGGGCCGCGCTCGACGCTTCGGCCCAGGGCTGGGGCCTGCTCAACGTCCTCGACGCGCCCTGGATCGTCGCCGTCCTCGTCTCGATCCTGGTCCTCGATTTCCTGATCTGGGCGCAGCACTGGGCCACGCATCAGATCCCGTTCCTCTGGCGCCTGCACCGCGTCCACCACGTGGACCGAGACGTCGACGTCACCACCGCGATCCGCTTTCACCCCATCGAGATCGCCCTCTCGATGCTTCTGAAGATCGGCGCCGTCTACGCCCTGGGCGCCCCCGCCCTGGCGGTGATCCTCTTCGAGGTCATCCTCAACGGCTGCGCCATGTTCAACCACGCCAACATCCGCCTGCCGGACCGC
>JBCCPD010000317.1:0-4800 GCA_039025075.1 Pseudomonadota bacterium
ACGGAAGATTTGTTGTCCCACAGGAGGTTGGCGGTGGGGCGGCCGCGGCGCTGGGCGCTTTCGTCCACCACGTCGTCGTGGAGGAGGGTGGCGGTGTGGATGAACTCGACGGTGGCGGCGAGTTTGACGTGGGCGTCGCCATCGTAGCCGCAGAGGCGGGCGGCGGCGAGGGTGAGGAGGGGGCGCAGGCGTTTGCCTCCGGCCTCCACCAGGTGGCGCGTGACCTCGGGGATGCGGGGGGCGTGGCGGGAGGCCATGCGGTCGGCGATGAGGGCGTTGACGCCTTCCATGTCTTTGGAAACCAACGCGGAAAGACGATCGAAGGCGGAGAGGGATGCGGGCGAATTCACGCGGGCGGCCTCATGGTTCGCGGCCCGGCGCTCTCTCGGCGCTCGACGGGCGAAGGGGGGCAGGCTATCGGATTGGCGATGATCGAGATTCTCAAGACCAACGATCCGACGGTGGTGGCCTTCGCCACGGCTCTGCTGCGCGGCGAGGATATAGACTGCTTCGTTTTCGACGTCCACACGAGCGTGCTGGAGGGCAGCATCGGCGTATTGCCGCGGCGGCTGATGGTGGCGCGGGAGGATGCGTTCGTGGCGCGGGCGGTGCTGCGGGACAACGATCTGGGGCATGAGCTGACGCCGGCTTGAGGGGTTTTGCGGCGTGCCGCACGGGTGCTGCAAGCGTGCTGCGACGGCGCCCGGAGAGTGCACGGCGGGTGCACGGAGTTTGCGGCGTCGGCGCCGCGAGCGTCCCGCAGGCGTGCGGGCGCCGTGCCGACAGCGTCGGACCGTTGTGCAGACAGGCGCTTTTGGGAAACGAAAAGAGGGTTCCGTGGCTATTGGGGCCGATGAGACGACGGTGGATTTTCTGCTGGGCGGGCGGGTGAGGCTGCGCCAGCCGAAGGTCGGGTATCGGGCGGCGACGGATCCGGTGCTGCTGGCGGCGGCCTGTCCGGCGGCCCCTGGGGAGGCGGTGCTGGACCTGGGCTGCGGGGCGGGGGCGGCGGCGCTGTGCCTGAGGGTTCGGGTGGAGAGGGTGGAGCTGCACGGGCTTGAGGTGCAGCCGGCCTATGCGGCGCTGGCGCGGGAGAACGGGGCCGGGCGGCTGGAGGTGCACGAGGGGGATCTGAGAGCGATGCCTCAGGCGCTGCGGGCGCGGGTCTTCGATCAGGTGATCTGCAATCCGCCCTTTCATGGGGCTGAGGCGACGGCCTCTCCCGATGCGGGGCGGGACCGGGCGCATCGGGAGCAGGCTGGTCTGGGCGAGTGGATCGGCGCCGGGCTGCGGCGGCTGCGCCCCGGGGGGCGGCTGACGCTGATCCACCGGGCGGAGCGGTTGGGGGAGATTTTGGGGGCGCTCGGGGGCTCGGCGGGGGAGGCGCGGGTGCTGCCGGTGGCGGCGCGGGAGGGGCGCGCGGCCGGGCGGGTGATCGTGCGGGCGAGGAAGGGGGCGCGGGCGCCGCTGCGGCTGCTGGCGCCGCTGGTGATGCATGCGGGCGAGGCGCATGTTAGGGACGGCGAGGATTTCAGCCCCGCAGCGCTCGCGGTGCTGCGCGAGGCGCAGGCGTTGGACCTGGACGCCGTTTGATCTGTGGGGATCTGATATGAACAAGCCCGTTCCGAACTCCATCGCCGCCATGGCCGAGGAGCTGACCGCCTGGCGGCGCGATCTGCACGAAAACCCTGAGCTGGGATATGAGGAGACGCGGACGGCCGGCGTGGTGGCCGAAAAGCTGCGCGCTTTCGGGTTCGACGGGGTGGAGACGGGAGTAGGGAAGACCGGCGTCGTGGGGGTGCTGCATGGGGCCGGGGGGGCGGCCTCGGGCGCGGAAGAAAGGATTCTGGTGCGGGCGGACATGGACGCTCTGCCGATGGAGGAGCGGACGGGCCTGCCCTATGCCTCGAAGAACGCCGGGCGGATGCATGCCTGCGGGCATGACGGGCACACGACCATGCTGCTGGGGGCCGCCAAGCACCTTGCGGAGACGCGGAACTTCAAGGGCTCGGTGGTGTTCGTGTTTCAGCCGGCGGAGGAGGGCGGCGGCGGCGCCAAGGCGATGATCGACGATGGGCTGCTGGAGCGGCATCCGGTGCGGATGGCCTTCGGGATGCACAACTGGCCGGGCAAGGCGGTGGGGACCATGGCGACCACGCGGGGCGCGGCGATGGCCTATGCGGACCGGTTCCGCATCGTGGTGAAGGGCAAGGGCGGGCATGCGGCGTTTCCGCATTTCGCCAACGATCCGATCGTGGCGGCGGCGCAGCTGATCGGGGCGTTTCAGAGCATCGTGTCGCGGCGGCGGGACCCGATGAACCCGGCGGTGGTCTCGGTCACGAAGATCGAAGGGGGGAGCGCCTACAACGTGATTCCCGGGGAGGTGGAGCTGCTGGGCACGGTGCGGACGCTGGACGACGATCTGGCGGCCTTCATCTGCGCGGAGATGAAGCGCCAGTGCCGGCTGATCGGCGAGGCGATGGGCGTCGAGATCGACGACGGGGAGATCGGGGTCGACGCCTATCCGGTGTGCTTCAACGAGGCCGGCGCGACGGATTTCGCGGTCGAGGTGATGCGCGAGGTCGTGGGCGAGGAGAACGTCGCGGACCAGGAGCCGGCGGTGCTGGGCGGCGAAGATTTCGCCTTTTTCGGCCAGCATGTTCCGGCGAGCTTCGTGGGGCTGGGGAACGGCGACACGGCGCCGTTGCACCATCCCGAATACGACTTCGACGATGCGGCGGCGCCGATCGGGGTGGCGTACTGGACGCGGCTGGTGGAGCGGGCTCTGCCGCGGGAGGGATGAGGGCGGACTGCGGGTCGGTTGCTCGTTTCAACGAAATTGTACGTAGACGAAAGTCGTTTTTCGTGGACGGCGAGGGCGGAGGGGTTGCAGGCTGGTCGGGTCGCTCAGGCGATCAAGCCAAAGGAGGATGCCCATGTCTCTCAGCACTCACATCTCTGAGTTGAAGCGCAAGCACGCGGCTCTGTCGGACTTGGTGGACGCGGAGCAGAGGCGGCCGGGCTCGGACGATCTGGAGGTGCGGCGGATGAAGCAGGCCAAGCTGCGTCTCAAGGAGGAGATTTCGCGGCTGGATCCGACCGTGGCCTGAGGCTGCGGCGCCGCCTGCGGCGTGCCTTTGGGGCCCGCTGCGCGGTCAGGGGCGCGTCCGGTCGGGCGCGCCTTTTTCGTTTTCCGACAGGGCTTTGTGCGCGCCGCGGGCGGCGAGCGCGGCGCCGCCGGCGATCAGCAGAGCGGCGAGGATCAGGGCGGGGGTCGCCTGCGCCTCTCCCGCTGCGGCGAGGGCGAGGGTGGAGAGGATGGGGGCGGCGTAGGCCGCCGTGCCGAGGAGCTGGATGTCGCCGCGCTTGACCCCGACGTCCCACACGTAAAAGGCGAGTCCCATCGGGCCTGCCCCCAGGGCGGCGACGGCGAGCCATTGGCCGGTCGTGGCGGGCCAGACCGGGGTTTCGAGGATCAGCGCGCAGAGGGCGGAAAGGACGGCGCCGACGGCGCAGAAGCCGGCCACGGCCTCGGTCGGCACATAACCGGCGAGACGGGACAGCACGGAGTAGCCGGACCAGAGCAGCGCGCAGGCCAGGGCGGCGGCGAAGCCGGAGACGTGTTCAGGCGCGAAGCCGGCGGCGGCGGGGGCGAGGATCAGCGCGGCGCCGGCGAAGGCGGCCAGGGCGCCGATCAGGTGGAGCGGGCGCAGGCGCTCGCCCGGCAGGAGGCCCGAGAAAAGAACGATGAGGAGGGGCCAGAGATAGGCGATCAGGCCGGCCTCCGCCGCCGGCGCGTTTTGGAGCGCGGTGAAGTAGGCGAAGTGGTAGCCGAAGAGGCCGAAGACGCCGAGGGCCCAGATGCGGAGCGGCAGGCGCACGGGGATCGGGCGGTGGGAGAGTCGCGCCCAGAGGCCTCCGCAAAGGGCGCCGATGGCGAGGCAGAGGGCGGTGAGCTGGAACGGCGGCGTCGCGCCGGCGCGCACGGTCAGAAGGGCGAGCAGCGACCAGAGCGCCACGGCGAGGGACCCGAGGCCGGTCGCGCGGGCGCGGGTCATGCCGCCGGTCCGCGGACGGGTTGGGCGGCGGCGGGCGCGCCGGGGGATGGGCGTGGGGCCCGGGGGGCGACGGGCTGGACTTGCGCGGCGAGCCGCCGAGCCCGGAACGCGCGGCGCGCGGCTTGCGCGGCGAGGCGCTCGGCCTGGGGGTGGAGGCGAGGCGCCCGGGGCGCGAGGCGCTGGGCCCGAGGGGCGACCCGATGGGTTTTTGTGGAGACGCGCGGCGCTTGGCGGCGGAAACGGAGATCCTGCGGGGCGCGGTGCAGCGCCGTTGGCGCGTGCCGCGACGCTTGAGGCGCGCGGTGCGGGGTCTGGGGAGCGCGACGCTTGGCCGAGAGGGCGCGTGGCGGAACCACTGAGCCGCGGGGCGGGGCAGGAGGGGCGCGGCGCGGGGCCTCGAGGACGGTTCGCGCGGTTTGAGGGCCGCGGCGCGGAGCTCGGGGGGCGCCGCGCGGCGGATCGACGGGGGAGAGACGACGGAGGACGCGGTGCATGGTCGAGACGTCGCATGCTTGCGTCACGGCCGAAAGGCCTGCGCGCATCTCGGCCGAATGGCGGCCCTGCAGCCAGGCCCGGAGGTCCGGTTGCGGCGCGGCGGCGCGCTTGGCGAGGGCGAGGATGCGCCCGGCGCGCCGCCGATCAGAGGGGGGCTTTGAGGACGACGCGCCGGGCCGGGTCGTCAGGACGAACCCGACGACCTTATGATGGGTTTTGCAGGTCGATCATGGCGGGCCTCGGTTCC
>JBCCPD010000318.1:0-4781 GCA_039025075.1 Pseudomonadota bacterium
GCCGGGCGCCTCGCCTTCGGCTTCGGCGGGACGCTGCGCTGGCGGGGCGTCGCGCCCGGGCCGCAGGCCGCGGCCAGGCCGGCGACGCCGCGCGAGGCGACGGCCGAGGTTCACTCGGCTCCGAAGAAGGCCCGATCCAGGCCGCAGCCGCGTCGACCCTCAACGCCCGTCGATGCGAATATGCGCTATGCGGCCCGCTTCGACCGCCGCAGCCGCGCCAAGCATCCGCGAACGCCGCAGAGCGACGCGCGGCCGGTCGGCGGTGCATTCGCCAGGCCGTCGCCCCGGCCCGCGTTACACGCTCTGCGCGCGGCCCCGTTCCGCGCGATCGCCGTGCCTGGCCGACCCGTCGCCGCCGAACGCCCGCGTCGCGCCAGTTCGACCATCGATCCGCTGCGCCTCGGCCCGAAGCATCCGGAGGCGACCCTCCAGGTCCCGTCGAACGGGCCGTTCAAAGGACCGGCGGGGATCCTGTCTCTTCGTCTTCGGAGCCTGTCCCGCGTCGCCGGACCGAGAGTCGCCGCAGCCGGAGCGCCCCACGGTCTCCCGTTGTCCACCGCGCCTCGCCTATGCGTCGTCGCCGAACACCCACGTCGCGCCGGGTCGGCCATCGATTGGGCACGCACAGGCTCAGGGCGTCCGAAGGAAGCCTTCGAAGTCCCGTCGACCGGGCCGTTCAACAGGCCGCCGGACCTTCGACCATCTCGCCCTCGGCCGCTCGCCTCCGCCGCCGGACCGAGGGTCGCCGCGGCCGATGCGCCCGACGGCCTCCCGCCGCCCGCCGCGCCGCTCCCCACCGTCCCACGAACCAGCCTCCCCGGCCCCGACGCATGACCGCCCCGCTCGTCGCCGCCGCCGCCGCGCCGCTCTCGCCCCGCGCCTTCGCCGCGGTCCTGCGCGCCCTCGCCTCCCACTGGCGCCGCCGGCCCTTCCAGCTCTTCGCCCTGCTCCTGGGGCTCGCCGCCGCCACGGCGCTCTGGTCCGGCGTGCAGGCCCTCAACGCCCAGGCCAAGCAAAGCTACGCCCGCGCGGCCGAGGCCTTCTCGGGCGGCGGCCTCGACGTTCTGGTCCGGCGCGAGGGCGGCCCTCTCGACCAAGCCGTCTTCGCGCAGCTGCGCCGCGCCGGCTGGCCCGTCTCTCCGGTGGCCGAGGGCCGAGTGACCGTCGCGGACCAGCGCCTGCGCCTGCTCGGCCTCGACCCGGTCTCGCTGCCCGCCGACGCCGGCCTCGCCCTCTTCGGCGCCGCCGGAGGCGCCAGGGGCGCCGAGACCGCCGCGCCGGACGCCGGTCCGGTGGACCTGCTCGCCTTCCTCTCCGCCCCCGGCCAGACCCTGATCGCGCCCGAGACCCTGGCCGATCTCGGCCTCGCCGAGGGCGACCGGCCGGAAACCCCCGCCGGCCCCCTTCCGCCCCTCGCCGTCTCCCCCAGCCTCGCGCCGGGGCTGCTGGTGACCGACATCGGCTTCGCCCAGCCCCTGCTGGGGCTCGAGGGCCGCCTCACCCGCCTGATGATCGGCGCGCGCGCCGGCGCCGCGCCCCCGCCGCTCGCCGACATCGCCCCGGGCCTGCGCCGCGACGCCGCCGCGCCCGAGGCCGATCTCGGCCAGCTCACCGACAGCTTCCACCTCAACCTCACCGCCTTCGGACTGCTCAGCTTCGCCGTCGGGCTCTTCATCGTGCACGGCGCCATCGGCCTCGCCTTCGAGCAACGTAAACCGCTGATGCGCACCCTGCGCGCCCTCGGCGTCTCCTCCCGAGACCTCACGCTGGCCCTCCTCGCCGAGCTTCTCGCCCTCGCCCTTCTCGCCGGCCTCGCCGGCGTGGCGCTGGGCTACGTCGTCGCCGGCGCCCTGCTGCCCGACGTCGCGCTCTCCCTCCGCGGCCTCTACGGCGCCCAGGTGCCGGGCAGCCTATCCCTCTCCCCCGCCTGGTGGCTGGCGGGCCTCGGCATGAGCCTCGCCGGCGCCGGCGCCGCCGCCCTCGCCGCCCTGACCCGGGCGGCGCGCCTGCCGGTCCTCGCCTCGGCCCAGCCCGAGGCCTGGCTGGGCGAGGAGCGCCGCCGCCTCAACCTCCAGACCGCCGCCGCCCTCGCCCTCGGCGCCGCCGCCGGGGTTCTAGCCGCGGCCGGGCAGGGCCTCGTCCTGGGTTTTGCGTTGATGGGCGCCCTCCTCACCGGCGCCGCCCTGGCGCTCCCCCCGCTCCTTGCGCTCCTCCTCGCCCGCGCCGCGCCCTACGCCCGAAAACCCCTCCTCTCCTGGGCCATCGCCGACGCCCGCCAGGGGCTGCCGGGCCTCTCCCTCGCCCTCATGGCCCTCCTTCTCGCCCTCGGCGTCAACATCGGCGTCGGGACCATGGTCGACGGCTTCCGCCTCACCTTCACCACCTGGCTGGAGGACCGCCTCGCCGCCGAGGCCTATGTCCGCGCCGCTGCGCCCGAGGACGCCGCGACGCTGGAGAACTGGATGCAGCCCCGCGACGAGGTCCTCGCCATCCTCCCCGAGATCGGCGCCGAGACCACCCTCGCCGGCTGGCCGGTGGAGGTCCGCGGCTTCGTCGACCACGCCACCTATCGCGACCGCTGGCCCCTGCTCTCCGCCCAGCCCGAGGCCTGGGACCGCATCGGCCTCGGCGAGGGCGTCATGGTCTCCGAACAGCTCGCCCGGCGGCTCGAGATCGGCCTCGGCGGTCTCCTGACCCTGCAGACCCCCACCGGCCCCTGGCCCGTGGAGGTCGTCGCCCTCAACGCCGACTACGGCAATCCCAAGGGCCAGGTCCGCGTCGCCTTGCCGGAGATGCACGCCCGCTGGCCGGGGGCCGAGACCGGCGGCTACGGCGTCCGCCTCGCCCCGGGGCGCACGGACGCCTTCCTCGCCGCCCTCAACGCGCCGGGCGGCCCGCCCGTCGGCCGCTCCATCGACCAGGCGGCCCTCAAGCGCCTCTCGACCTCCGTCTTCGAGCGGACCTTCGCCGTCACCGCCGCCCTCAACGCGCTGACCTTCGCCGTGGCCGGCCTTGCCCTCTTCACCGCCCTCGCCACCCTCTCCGGCGCGCGTCTGCCGCAGATCGCCCCGCTCTGGGCCATGGGCGTGCCGCGCCGCCGCCTCGCGGCGCTGGAGCTCGGCAAGACCCTGGTGCTCGCGCTCGCCACGGCGCTTCTGGCGATCCCTTTGGGCGTGGGGCTCGCCTGGGCCCTGGTGGCCGTCATCAACGTGGAGGCGTTCGGCTGGCGCCTCCCTCTGCATGTCTTTCCAGGGCAATGGCTCAGCCTCGCCGCGCTCGCCGTCGCGGTCTCGGCTCTCGCCGCGGCGGCGCCTTTGCTGCGCCTCGCCCGAACGCCCCCCGCCCAGCTGGTGAAGGTCTTCGCCGATGAGCGCTGAACGCCCCCGACTCCCCGCCCTCGCCGCGCGTCTCGCCCTCGCCGCCGCGCTGCCGCTCCTCGCCGCCCTGCCGGCCGCCGCGCAAGGCTTCGCCGGCATGGGGCAGGGCGCCGGCGAGGGCTGGCGCGAGGTGACCCCCGGCCGCGTCTTCGAATTCCCGCGCGATCACGCCCCCCATCCCGGCCACCGCATCGAGTGGTGGTACGTCACCGCCAATCTCGAAGGGCCGGACGGCGCCCGCTACGGCGCCCAATGGACCCTCTTCCGCCAATCCCTCTCCCCGTCGCCGGAGGAGGACGGCTGGTCCGCCCCCCAGCTCTGGATGGCCCACGCCGCCGTCACCTCGGAAAAAACACACCACGCCGCCGAACGCTTCGGCCGCGCCGGCGTCGGCCAGGCCGGCGTGACCCTGGCGCCCTTCCGCGCCTGGATCGACGACTGGCGCCTCGAAAGCGCCTCGCCCGACCCCGACGCGCCCTTCGCCCCCTTGCGCATGGCCGCTTCCGGCGACGGCTTTTCCTTCGACCTCGCGCTCTCCCCCGACGGTCCCTTGGTCCTGCAGGGCGACGGCGGCTTCTCCCAGAAATCCGAAAGCGGCACGGCGAGCTACTACTACTCCCACCCCTTCCTTCTGGCCTCCGGCCGGCTCGACCTCGGCGACGGGCCGGTCGAGGTCACCGGCCGCGCCTGGCTCGACCGCGAATGGTCCACCCAGGCGCTGGAGGGCGAGGCCGCCGGCTGGGACTGGTTCGCCCTGCACCTCCCCGGGGGCGAGAAAGCCATGATCGCCCAGGTCCGCGGCGACGGCGCCCCCTTCCGCGCCGCCACCTGGATTGCTCCGAACGGCGAGGCCCGCCCCCTGCCGCCCGACGCCGTGACCGTGACCCCCTTGCGCACGCAGGAGGTGGCCGACCGCGACGTCCCCGTCCGCTGGCGCCTCGAAGTCCCGTCCGAAGGCCTCGACATCGTCGCCAGCGCCCTCAACCCCCAGGCCTGGATGCCCACCGTCTTCGCCTACTGGGAGGGCCCGATCGCCTTCGAAGGCACCCACGACGGCGTCGGCTACCTGGAGATGACCGGCTACTGACCCCGAAGTCGGCGCCCGGGGGGTCTCGTCTCGGGGGCGTCGCGCCGAAGGCGCGCAAACGAGCAACCAGCCCCGTCGGCTCGCGCGCTGTCGCGCGGGCGCCAGCGCCTCGAGGACCGCCTCGACCTCGGCTGCGGTCTCCTCGGCCTCGGCGCGCTCGGACGGCGCGGCCTGGTCGGGGTCGGCGAGCTCGATCGGGGCCTCGTCCTCGCCCCCGCCGGAGACCGAGAAGGTCGCGCGGCGCTTGCGGAGGAAATCGATGCAGAGGTTCGTGACGATGCGGTAGAGCCACGTCGTGAACTCGTGCGCGAAGTCGA
>JBCCPD010000319.1:0-4764 GCA_039025075.1 Pseudomonadota bacterium
CGAGGGCCGCGACGACGCCATCGGCGAGACCAAGATCCGCGAGCTGATGGAGCAGGTCGACGACTTCATCCCGACCCCCGACCGCCCGATCGACCAGCCCTTCCTGATGCCGGTGGAGGACGTGTTCTCGATCTCCGGCCGCGGCACGGTGGTCACCGGCCGCGTGGAGCGCGGCGTGGTCACGGTGGGCGAGGAGGTCGAGATCATCGGCATCCGCGACACGCAGAAGACGACGGTCACGGGCGTGGAGATGTTCCGCAAGCTGCTGGACCGCGGCGAGGCGGGCGACAACATCGGCGCGCTGCTGCGCGGCGTGGGCCGCGAGGACGTGGAGCGCGGCCAGGTCCTCTGCAAGCCCGGCTCGGTGACGCCGCACACCAAATTCGAGGCCGAGGCCTACATCCTGACCAAGGAGGAGGGCGGCCGCCACACGCCGTTCTTCGCCAACTACCGGCCCCAGTTCTACTTCCGCACGACGGACGTGACCGGCACGGTGGAGTTGGCGGCGGGCACCGAGATGGTGATGCCGGGCGACAACGTCTCCTTCACCGTCACGCTGATCGCTCCGATCGCCATGGAGGAAAAGCTCCGCTTCGCCATCCGCGAAGGCGGCCGCACCGTCGGCGCCGGCGTGGTGTCGAAAATCGTCGAGTGATCGGGCGCGCCGTCGCCTGAGACGTCGCGGGCCGCCCCTAAGGGCGGCCCGCCGGCTTTCGAGCCTTCGCCGCCGACAGGGCAGCCGCTGCTGCGCCGCCTCAGCGCCGCGCTGGAGGAGAAGACGACCCTCCGCCGACGTCGCGAGGCGCGCGCGCGGGGCCTCTCCAACGCCCGCGGTCGGCCGAGGTTCGAGGGATCTTCACCCTGGCGCCTCGACCGCCGGCCCGCGGTGGTTTCCGCCTCGACCGGCCGGCAGCCGCCAAGGCCTCGCCTCAGGGGCATCGAGCGTCGTCTGCCCGCGCTCCGGCGCATCGGGCGCCCGGAACGGCTGGTCCGCCGCGACCGAGTCCAAGTCGTCCTCTGGAGGCCGGAAAAGACCCGCGGCGGAGCGCTTCTCGCCGTCCGCCATGCCGTCCGCCCTCCGCGCGGCCGGAGCGCGGCCCCGGCGCGGCGGCCTCGATCCGCGCCGCGCCTGCGCTCGCGTCGGGGCCCGCGCCCTTGCCGACGCGTCGCGGCTGGTCGAACCTGCGCTGGCGCGAAAGGGAGGGTTCCATGCACGCCAAACGTCTGTCCGCCGGACCCGCCGGCATCCCCGCCATCGGTCTGGGGACCTGGCCTCTGTCGAACGAGGAGGCGGAGCGGCTCGTGCCCCTCGCGCTCGACGCCGGCTACCGCCATGTGGACACAGCGCGGATGTACGGCAACGAGGCCGGCGTCGGTCGCGGCCTCGCCGCCGCCGCCGCGCCTCGCGCCGACGTCTTCGTCACCACCAAGATCTGGCCCGACGATCACGCGCCGGACCGCCTGCGCGCGGCCGCGGAGGACTCGCTGAAAACCCTCGGCCTCGACGCGGTGGACCTGCTGCTCCTGCACTGGCCGTCCCGCGACGTGCCGTTCGAAGACACCATCCCCGCGCTCGTGCAGATCGCCGAGGACGGCCTCGCGGCCCATGTCGGCATCTCCAACTTCACCCGCGCCCAAATGCCGGTCGCGCAGAAGATCGCCGGCGGCCGTCTGGTCTGCAACCAGGTCGAGTTCCATCCCTTCCTCGACCAATCCGCCTTGATCGCCGAGGCGGCGGCGCTGGGCATGGACGTGGTCGCCTACTCGCCGCTCGCCAAGGGCGACGCGCCCGCCCATCCGGCGGTGCAACGCATCGCCGAGCGGCTCTCCGCCGCTCCTTCGGCGGTCGTGCTGGCCTGGATCATCGCCCGGGGGGCCGGCGCGGCGCCGAAGACCGCGACGCCGGCTCGGCTCGCCGACAACCTCTCGGCCATGGACCTCGCATTGGAGCCCGACGATCTCGCCGCGCTCGACTCACTCGCTTCACCCGACGGGCGGCGCGTCGCGCCCGCCGGCGTGGCGCCCGATTGGGACTGACGCTTCAGCCGGCGCGATCCAGGAAGAAGCCCGCCGTCATCAGGTCGAGATGGGCGCCGCCGCCGTTTTTGAAGACGGTGATCTCGTCGGCCGAACGACGGCCCTCCGCCCCGGCCGCGAGGTCGCGATGGTCGGCCAGAACGTCGGCCTCGCCGATCACCCCGGCGGCCATGGGGATCATCAGCTCGCCGATCTCCCCGATCGTGGTTTCGCGCGCGTCCACGAAGAGGCGGCCGCGCGTCAATGCTTCGTCGTCCGCCTCGCGCATGTCCGGCCGATAGGCCCCGATCAGATCCAGATGCGCGCCCGGCTTCAGCCAGGCGCCGCGCAGGATCGGCTCCACCGTCATCGTCGCGCAGGAGATGGCGTCCGCCTCCCGCGCCGCCGCTTCCAGATCCGGCGCTGCGGCGATGTCGAGCGCTGGCGCCGCCTGGGACAGACGCGCCGCCAGCGCTTCCGCCTTGGGGCCGCCGCGGTTCCACACCCGCACTTGGCGCAGGCTCGGGCGGATCGCCGTCCACGCCTCCGCCAGGCGCGCGCCGATGGTTCCGGCGCCGACGATCAGCAGGCTCTCCACGTCCTCGCGCGCCAGAAAACGCGCCCCCAGCATCGAGTCCGCCACCGTCTTCCAGGCGGTGATCGCGGCCCCGTCGAGCACCGCCGCGATCTCCCCCGTCGCGCCGTCGAACAGCAGGAAGGCCCCTTGCACCGAGGGCCGCGGCGGCGACAGCGCCGCGTTGCCGGGAAAGACCGAGACGCTTTTCAGGCCGAGCGCTCCCCCGGGAACCCAGGCGGCCCGGGTCAGCCAGGCATTGCCGGCGTCCTGCATCAGCAGGTCTTTCACCTCGGCCTTGGGCGCGCGATGCGCCGCCTCCAGGCGGTCGACCAGCGCGGCCCAGTCGCCGACCGCTTCCATCGTTTCGGCGTCCAGCATCCGCATCGCCGCTCTCCTTCTCAGCGTCGCCCCGCGCGGCGGGCGACCGCCGCGGCGCTCATGCCGCGCGGTCCTCTCCCCTCTGCATGGGAATTTCCGCCCCCGGGTCGGGCCGACCCGCGGCGAGCCGCTCCACATCCACGCGTCGGCCGAGGCGCCGGGCGAGCGCGGCGGCGAACCAGCGGTCTCCGCCGACGCTCAGCCGCCTCGCCGCCTCAGCCAGGTCCAGCCAGACCGGCACGTGATCGGGCTCCAACGGCGGACCCAGACGACGCCCGGCGCGGCACAGATGCACCGAGCAGACCTTGCGCGCCCACATCGCGTAGTCCGGCATCCACACGTATCGCTGGAAAGCCCCCAGGCGGCGCAGATGCCGCACGGACCAGCCGGTCTCCTCATGAACTTCGCGAAGCAGAGCGCGCACCGGGGCCTCTCCGGGATCGATCCCGCCGCCGGGCAGCAGCAGGGCCTCGCCGAGGTTCGGCGTCGCCGCGACCAGCGCCCGGCGGCCGGCGCCGTCCAGGATCAGCGCATAGGCCCCCGGCCTGTCGCGATAAGGCGCGTCGGCGCGCCAGGGCTCTCCGAACCGTCTCATGGCGCGCATCCTCCCCGACCCGGCGGTCGGCGCAAGCCCTTCCGTCGGAGCGCTCCGCGCCCCCAGGGTGGCGCCGAGCCCGTCTCGCCTCTATCTGTGCGCCTTCGCCCGGACAGACGCCGCCCTTCGCGCCAGGAGACGCCCCATGCCGACCTCAGACCGTTTCGCGCCCCAGGCGAGCCCGGCGGCCCCGGTCGGCGATCCTCACGCCGCTGCCGCGCCGGCCCCGCGCTCAGCCGAGACGGGCGACGACGAGGTGCTGCCGTTCCAGCTCGACCGCTCGGACATCCGCGGCCGCGCCGCGCGGCTCGACGCGACTTTGGGCGACATTCTGGGCAAGCACGACTATCCGCCCGCCGTCGCCGGCCTCGCCGCCGAGGCGGCGCTGATAACCGCCCTCATCGGGCAGACCATGAAGCTGCGCTGGCGCCTGTCGCTGCAGGTGCGCGGCGACGGCCCGATCCGCCTGATCGCCACCGACTGGTACGCCCCCAAGGCCGAGGGAGAGCCGGCCCATATGCGCGCCTATGCCGGCTTCGACGCCGAAGCGCTCGATCCCGCCGTCTCGCCCTATCGCCAGCTCGGCAAGGGCTACTTCGCCGTGATCATCGACCAAGGCGCGGGCATGCGGCCCTATCAGGGCATGACCCCCATCGCCGGCGGCTCCCTCGCCGCCTGCGCCGAGACCTACTTCGCCCAGTCCGAGCAGATCGCCACCCGCTTCGCCCTCGCCAGCGCGGAGGCGGGCGTCCCCGGCGCGCCCCCCAGCTGGCGCGCCGGCGGGATCATGCTGCAGCACTTTCCCCCCGCCTCCCCCTTCGTCGGCGGCGAGGGCGGCACCGGCGAGGACGGCCTCCTGACCGCCGCGGACGTCGCGGAGATGGGCGAGAATGGCGAGGATTGGATCCGCGCCAACATGCTGCTCGACACGGCGGAGACCCACGAACTGCTCGGCCCGCACGTGGATCCGCAGACCCTGCTCCTGCGGCTTTTCCACGAAGAGCGGCCGCGCGTCTGGCCCGCCCAGCCGGTGCGCTTCGGCTGCACCTGCTCGGCCGAAAAGGTGCGGGCGGCGCTGCACCAGTACTCCGCCAAGGACATCGCATCGATGACCACGGTGGAGGGATGCGTCACGGCCGACTGCCAGTTCTGCGGAACCCGCTACACTTTCGATCCGGCGACCCTCGGCTTCGAGGCG
>JBCCPD010000320.1:0-4735 GCA_039025075.1 Pseudomonadota bacterium
CTCGGTCTCGGTCTCCAGGCCCTTGTTCTCCTCGACCGTGATGACGCCCTCGTTGCCGACCTTCTGCATCGCGCCGGCGATCTGGGAGCCGATCTCGGCCTCGCCGTTGGCGGAGATGGTGCCGACCTGCGCGACCTCGTCGCTGTCCTTCACCTCGCGCGAGGCGGACTTGATCGACTCGACGGCCGTGGCGACGGCCTTGTCGATGCCGCGCTTGAGGTCCATCGGGTTCATGCCGGCGGCGACGGACTTGAGGCCTTCGCGGACGATGGCCTGGGCCAGCACGGTGGCGGTGGTGGTGCCGTCGCCGGCCTCGTCGTTGGTGCGCGAGGCCACTTCACGGACCATCTGCGCGCCCATGTTCTCGAACTTGTCCTCGAGCTCGATCTCCTTGGCGACGGTCACGCCGTCCTTGGTGATCCGGGGGGCGCCGAAGGACTTGTCGAGGACCACGTTGCGGCCCTTGGGGCCGAGCGTGACCTTCACCGCGTCGGCGAGGATGTTCACGCCCTTGAGCATGCGGTCGCGGGCGTCGGTGTCGAATTTGACGTCTTTGGCCATTCTTTCGCTCCTTGTCGCGCGGCCTGGCGGCCAGGCGCGCGGGTCATTTCACTAGGGTGAGGTGAGACGGCTTTCAGGCGGCCTTGGCGGCGGCGGAGCCGGAGAGGATGCCGAGGATGTCGGATTCCTTCATGATCAGCAGCTCTTCGCCGTCGATTTTGACCTCGGTGCCGGACCACTTGCCGAAGAGCACCTTGTCGCCGGCCTTGACGGCCATGGGAATGAGCTCCCCGCTGTCCTTGCGGGCGCCTTCGCCGGCGGAGACGATCTCGCCTTCCTGGGGCTTTTCCTTGGCGCTGTCGGGGATGATGAGGCCGCCGGCGGTCTTTTCGTCGGACTCGATGCGGCGGACGAGCACGCGATCGTGCAGGGGGGTGAAGTCCATGGTCTGCGCTCCCTTGGCGTTGCCATTCTTCCGGGTCGTCGCCGGGCCATGAGCGTCGTTAGCACTCCGGCCCGGCGAGTGCTACGCGCGGGGAAATAGGGGAGGGGCCCGGCCGCTGTCAAGACGCCGCGGGGGCGGAAAATGCGCCTCGATCCGAGGTTTTTTCAGCGGGACGCGACGTCGGCCGCGGCGCCGAGGAGGAGGCTGGCGGAGGCTCCGGCGGTGAGCGGCAGGCGCAGGGCCGGCCACCAGGCGGGGGCGCCGCCGGCGCGGGTCAGGGAGAGGTCGGCGGCGAAGAGGGCGATGAGGCCGAGGGCGCAGATCACGGCCGCCGCGGCGGGGGAGAGCGAGAGCGCCGCCCAGGCCAGAAGCGCCGGCGCGACGGAGACGACGAGGCGGCCCCAGCCGGGTCCCTGGGCGTCGATCCCGGCGGCGGCGAAGCCCCATCGGCAGCCGCCCATGAACGACAGAATCACGGCGCCGTAGCCGGCGAGGGCCATGAGGGCGCGCAGGTCCCAGGGCGCAGGGGCCAGGTGGGCCATCGCGGCGAAAGCCGCGAAGGGGAGCAGGCCGGAGAGGCCCAGCCACAGGGCGGGCTTCGGAACGGCGCCGAGGCGGAAGGCGGAGGACGCCGGGGCGTCTGGATCGGACATGCGGACGCCTCTCTGTCTCGGACCCTCTCCGGCGTTCGGGGGGCGAGATAGGCCCCTGCGTCGGCGCCCGCAAGGCCGGCGGCCGCGGCCTGGGGAGACCGCCGGCGCGGCGACCCCGCGACGCGACGCCCCTCGCCGCGCTTGCGCGCGCGGGTCCGCGCGGGCATTGAGCGCCGGACCGCCCCGCACGCCGCCGATGCCGGAAAGAGACCGCCGATGCGCCCGCAGATCCTTGGCTCTTTGACCGAGATCGCCGCCGACTACGACGTCCTGTTCTGCGACCTGTGGGGCTGCCTGCATGACGGGGTGCGGGCCTATCCGGCCGCGGTCGCCGCCTTGCAGGGCTTCCGCCGGACCGGGGGCGCGGTGGTGCTGATGACCAATGCGCCGCGGCCCTCGGGCTCCGTCCGCGCGCAGTTGGCGCGTCTGGAGGCGCCCGAGGACTGCTGGGACGCCGTCGTCAGCTCCGGCGACGCCGCGCTGGAGGCGGTGGCGGCGGGGCGCTGGGGCTCGAAGGTCTTCCATATCGGGGATGCCGAGCGGGACGAGGCCTTCTTCGAGGAGGCCTCGGGGCTGACCCGCGTGCCGATGGAGGAGGCGGAGGCGGTCGTCGTCACCGGCCTGCGGAACGATGCGACGGAGACGCCGGACGACTACGCCGACGAGCTGCGGGAGATGCAGCTGCGCGGGCTGAAGATGCTGAACGCCAATCCGGACCTGCATGTGGACGTGGGCGAGGAGCGGCGCTGGTGCGCCGGCGGGCTCGCCGCGGCCTATGCGGCCCTGGGCGGCGAAGCGGAAGCCTACGGCAAGCCGCATCCGCCGATCTACGCGACGGGGCGGCGGCTGGCCGAATCAGCGCTGGGACGCCCGATCGACGACGACCGCATCCTGTGCCTGGGCGACGGCATCCTGACCGATGCGGCGGGCGCGGCGGGCGAAGGGCTGGACGCGCTCTTCATCACCGGCGGGCTGGCGGCGGGCCGGATGGGTCCCGATGTGGAACGGCCGGATCCCGCTTTGCTGGAAGAGTTCCTTGCGGAGCATAGGCTTGCCCCGCGCTACGCGATGGGTCGTCTGCGTTGAGCGCCAAGGACGAGGTCCTCGCCGCAGCGCAGCGCTTTGCGTTGCCATGGCCCCTATTTGGCGCTAATTTGCGCTGTGTGGATGTGTTGGAGGGTGACATGAAACCCATTCTTGGCTTCGCGGCGTCCGCCGCTTTGGCTCTCGCGCCGCTCGCCGGCGTGGCTCAGACGGAAGACGAGATCACGGAACAGCTTAACCGTGAGCAGCTTCTCGGCCTGGAAGGCCAGGTCGCTGCGACCGATGACGATGACGACGACGCTGCCGGCATCGTCGCGACGCCGGCGCAGGCTGCGGTTCTGCCGGTGCTCGGCGGCGTTCCGGCCGGCGCGGTCGTGGTCGGCGGCTTGGTGGTCTTGGCCGGCGTCGTGATCGGCGTCGCGGCCAGCGACGACGATACGTCTTCGACGACGACGACCACGGTCAACTGAGACCCGACGACCGACGTCGATGACAGGTCCGCCCCGCCGCGCCTTCACGCGGCGGGGCTTTTCATGTCTAAGGGACGGTTGACCCGCGGCCAGGGATGCGCGTGGTTCGGCTCGGCCCGTCCGCCTGCCCCGTCCGCCTGCGATCGCGGCCCGGCTCAGCCGTCGCCGCCGACCCGCCGCACCACTTCCACGATCAACGGCCCCGAGAGCCCTGCCCATTGCTCGGATCGGCGTATGAAGCCGGTCGACGGTTCGACCCAGTAGCGGTTGACGAACTGCCGGAACGGGGTGGCGCAGGTCTCCTCGATCAGGACGAGGTCGAACGACCGCTCTACGATTTCGATCCGCGAGAGGCCGAGGATCTCCGGCCGGCACACCGCCGTGCGCGAGAAAAGCCGCCCCGCCGCGTCGCGGTCGCGGTAGGCGCGCACGATTTCGGCCGGCCATTGCGAGGGGCGCCGGCGGGCGACCACCGGGTCCGCCTCCGGATCCGAGCGGTAGCCGGCGAGGTCGGCGATCAGCCCATGGGTGGCCGTGACCTGCCCGCCGCGCAGGGTGACGCTTTGCCGGGCGGCGTTCCGGTAGGTCACGTAGCCGTCGTTGGAGGCGGAGGCGAACAAGGCCGCGCGCACCGAGGAGCCGGGGCGGCCGACCAGGATGGTCGCGAAGGGGATCTCGTCGAGCTGCGCGCGGGTGAGATCGGCCGGGGGCGCGGCCTCCTCCCGGGTCAGAACGCCGCCGAACTCCGCGGCCTGGGCGGCGCCGGCCTGGCGGTAGATGCTGGGCGTATCGGAATTGCCGCAGCCGGCGAGGACGGCGAGCGCGAGCAGCAGGGCGGGAGCGCTTGGACGGATCATCGCCAGAAATTCCCCCAATCCTCGCGCAGGCCGGTGTCGTCCAGGTCCTGGACATAGCCGTAGAGCCGGCGGTCGAGGTTGAGCCGCGCGCCGCCGTCGCGGGTCAGCGGCCGGATCACGCTGGTCAGGCGGGAGCGGTTCTCGAACGGCAGGCCCCAGCGCAGCGGGATGGTCAGGATCAGGCCCTTGTCGAAGCTGCCCTCGCCGAATTCGTCGAAGGGCACGTCGGTGAGGGTGAAGAAGCCGCCGACCTCCCAGCCGTTGGCGAAGCGGCGGCTGAGCGTGAAGGTGCCGCCCCAGTCGCCGGCCAGATAGCGGCCGGCGTCGAGCTGGAATTCCATGCCTTGCCAGCCGGTGTCCCAGTAGAGGGAGGCATGGCCGGTGACGACGTCGTAGTCCTGGAACTCGAACAGCATCTCGAAGTCGCGCTGCTGGACCCAGTTGACCTCGAGCCCCAGGCCCCAATCGCGCTCCGGCTCCTTCCACAGAACCTCCGCCGAGACGCCGCCGAACATCTCTTCGAGCAGGCCGACGGAGCCGCGGGCGTAGAGGTCGGGGCCGACTTTGCGCACCAGATCGACCTTGAGGGACTCGAGGCCCGGGTCGCCCTCGCGCAGATACTGGGCGAACTCGGAGCGGACGCGCGGCAGCACGCTGTTCGACGGCCGGGTGATCTGGTTGAGGGTGCCGACCACGCGCTTGCGGACCGAGGCGTCGAAGAAGAGGCCGCGGGTCACCTCCACCCCCGCTTCGGCGCGCAGGCGC
>JBCCPD010000321.1:0-4735 GCA_039025075.1 Pseudomonadota bacterium
CCGGCCATGTCGATGAAGTCGAAGAGCGTGACGAACGCCTCGAAGGTGATCGTCTCCGGGAAGAACGAGGGCGGATACTTCAAAAGCTCCGACGTCTCCCGCACCGAGAACGAGATGATCCAGTAGACCGGGAACAGGCTGAAGAACATCAGGACGAACAGCCCGGCGTATCTGAGCGCCGTCGTCATCATCTCTGCCGCGCCATGATCTTTTGGAACTGGATGTAGATGACCGTGACGATCAGCAGGAGGCCGATCGTCACAGTGCCCATGGCCGCCGCGAGATCGAACTTCAAAGAGCCGAACGAGAGATAGTAGATCAGCGTCCCCATGACCTGAGAGCTGTTCAGCGGGCCGCCGCTGGTCAGCAGGTAGATCATCGGGAAGGCCTGGAAGGTCCAGATCAGGTTCAGGAGGATCACGATCACGAAGACCGGCTTCAGACCCGGCAGCGTGACGTGGAAGAACCGGGCGACCGGCCCGGCGCCGTCCATCTCGGCCGCCTCATAGAGCGTCTTGGGAACGGTCTGCATCGCGGCGAGCGTGATGATGGTGTAGAAGGGGAACTTCCGCCAGATCTCGGTGACCATGACCGAGGCGAAGGCGGTGTCCGGATGGCCCGTCCAGGCCCATCCATAGGCGCTTTCGATGCCCAGGACGTCGGCCAGCACGTAGTTCAGGATGCCGAAGTCGCCGTTGTAGATCCATGTCCAGCCCACGGCGCTGACCGGGATGGGCAGGACCCAGGGGACCAGCAGCAGGAAGACGATGAATTGCCGTCCCTTGATGTCGCTGTTCAAAAGCGCCGCGGTGACGAAGGAGAAAACAATCGTGCCGGTGGTGACGACCACGATCCAAATCAGCGTGTTCGTGAGCCCGATGTAGAGCAGGGGCTCGTTGGCCAGGATCTCGAAGTTGCGGGTTCCCGCGAAGCTCCAGTCTCCGCCCCAGGGGATCGATTGGAAGCTGATGTAGATGTTGGCGAAGATCGGCAGGATCATCACGACGAAGACGATGATCGCCGCAGGGGCGAGGATCGCTTGCGCGAACGCGGTTTCCCGGCTCGCGCTCGCGCGCGGCGCCGGCCGCGTCGGGATCGCCTGCGCGATATCGGCCATCAGGCGTCCACCAGCCCGGCTTCGTATTCGGCGATCTGGGCGTCGGTGAGCTCGATCAGGTCCACGACCTCGACCGGCAGCGGCACGTAGCTCACGCCGAACCCCTGATCGTCCAGCGTGCAGACCGCGAAGGCGGCGCCCGAATCCACGCGCTGCGTTCCCGCGGGCGACAGCGGGTCGATCGCGTTGTGCAGGCCCGTCGTGACGACGACCGGGACGCCCTGCCAGATCCACACCCGGCTTTGGTGGATGTGACCGCAGAGGATCGCGCGCACGCCGCGGCCTCGGATCATCTCGCCCAACTTCCGGCTGTCCTCGGGTTTCAGGCCTTCGAACTCCGGCGCGCCGTCGTCGAGGACGGGCGGGTGGTGGAGCATCAGCAGCTTGGGCAGATCCGGGGAGCGGTCCAGCGCCTCCGCCAGGAACGCGGCGCCCGCCTCGGTCAGCGCGCCTCCGACGCGGCCGGGCACGGAGGTGTCCAGCGCGATGACGTGGACGCCGTCGATCACCTGATCGGAGTTCCAGGGGCCGCCCTCGCCCGCGCGCCCGAGCAGACCCTCCGCCGCATGGGCCGGGTCGTCATGGTTGCCGAGGGTGTAGACCGTCGGCAGCGCGTTGCGGGCCATCAGCCCCTTGAGCGCCTGATAGCTGACCACCTCGCCCCGATTGCTCAGATCGCCGGTGACGACGACGAAGGACGGAGCGACCTCCATCGCGGCGATCCGGTCGAGCGCCATGGAGAGCCGCGCCGACGTGTCCGTCAAGGGCCGGGCCTCGCCGATCTCGCCTTCGCCGGGGGCGGGGACGCCCAGGGCGGGATCTCCGATATGCAGGTCCGTCAGATGGATGAAGACGGTCATGGTCAGGGGCTCCCTCGCGCTCGGGCGCGTTCGTTCGATGCCGGTCGGCAGGTCCGACCCGGCCGAGGCGGCCGGGTCGGGGATCGCGTCCGCGCGTTACTGCTGCGCGAACTGGTTCTTCATGGTCGCGATGGCCTTGTCGGCGGCCTCGCCGGGGTCGCCGCCCAGCAGAACCTCGGCGACCGCGTCCCAAACGTGCGGGCGCAGCGCGGCATAGGGGCTGAGCAACAGGCCCGGGTGCAGGGAGCCGCTGGGATCGGCCAGCTGCGCAGCCAGGGTTTCCTGGTTTTCATTCCCCGCGACCATCGGGTGGTCCGCCACATCGGTGCGCGGCGTGATCGAGCCCATGGCGTCGTTGAACCGCACCATCCGGTCGCGATCGGTGTAGAACTCGATGAACTTGAACGCCTCTTCGCGATGCTCGGTGTTGCCCAGCAGCACGTTGTCGAAGGAATTGAGGCCGAAATCGATGCGCAGGAAGCCGAGCTTCTCGGCGACCTCCGGGGAAAGGTCGGCCAGCACCGAAGCGATCTCGCCCACATCCGCGACCATCGCCACGCGTTCTTGCGCGAACAGGGCCCGCGTGGCCTCGTAGGTCCGGCCGACCGCCGCGGTCGCGCCGCCCGGGGTGAATTCAGCGATCTCGCGCATGTAGACCAGCGCTTCGACGAACTGGTCGCGATACTGATCGACGATCAGATTGCCCTCCAGATCAGCCCACTGGCCGCCAAGCTTGTAGAAGATCATGTTCCAGAAGTGGCTCGACAGACGCGCGCCGATAAGGCCGTAGCCGTAGACGTCGTTCCGGCCGTCGCCATCGCGGTCGAAGGTCAGCTGCTCGGACATTTCCATGAGCTGTTCGAGATTGATCGGCTCGGCCGGCACCTCGATGCCGCGCTCGGCGAAGAGCTCTCTGTTGTAGGCGATGGTCCACGCGAGCCCCATCAAGGGGAAGCTCACCAGACCGACGCTCTGCTCCATGACGTCGATCGGCGCCTGCGCGAACGCCGCCACCGTCTCCGGCGGCAGCCGGGCGTAAAGATCGGCGTTGTCGGCGGTGATCCCCGCGTCCTGCCAAACCATCATCAGGCCGTCGACCCACATATCGGGCACTTCGCCCAGGGTGGCGGCGGTGGAAATCTGCGCGCGATACGGGTCCCAGGCGATCGCCGTGTCTTCGACCTTGAGGCCGGGGGTCTCGGCCTCGAACGCGCTGATGATGTCGCGAAGGGTCCGCTGCCCCTCCTTGGCGAAGCCGCCCGTCCACAGGCGCAGCGTGACGTCGTCGGCCATGGCCGGCGCGCCGCCGAGGGCCAGCGCGCCGATCAGCGGCAGCGCGGCGAGCGTGGTGCATCGATTCAGCATCGTGAAGTCTCCCTGATCCCGGGCGCCGGCCGAGGGGCCAGCGGAATGAAGGTTGATCCCGCTGTGTTGCGGCTGTGCGACAGGCGCGCCGGATCGGCGATTTGTCACCGAAGCGTTCCGCACACCGGCCGAGTTTGCGGGTTCGCGCGCCCCTCGGCGCGGACCCGGCCGGGCGGCCGGGTCCTGCCCCGCGTCCGCGGCTTACTGCGAGAACTGCGACGTCATCCGCGCGATCGCCGTGTCGGCGGCTTCGCCGGGGTCCCCGTCCAGCAGCACCTCGGCCACGGCATCCCACACCGCCGGGCGCAGCTCGCCGTATTGGGTGAGCAGGCCGCCCGGGTGGATCGCGTTGCTCGGCAGCGCGATCTGCTCGGCCAGGGTCACCTCGTTTTCGTCCGCGGCGACCATCGGGTGATCGGCCACGTCGTTGCGCGGCGTGACGAGGCCCACGGCGTCGTTGATCCGCACCAGCTGATCGCGCGCCGTGGCGAACTTCACGAACTCGAACGCTTCGTCGCGGTGGTCGGTCTGCCCGAGGATCAAGCCGTCCAAAGCGATGAAGCCGAAATCGACCTGCATGAAGCCGAGCTTCTCCCGCACGTCCGGGGCGAGATCGTCCACCACGGCGCCCAGTTCGTTCGTGTCGACGGTCATGGCGACGCGCTCTTGGGCGAAGAGGGCGCGAGTGCCTTCATAGGTCCGGCCGACCGCCGCCGTGGCGCCGCCGGGGGTGAATTCGGCGACCTCGCGCATGTAGACCAACGCTTCGACGAATTGGTCGCGATGCTGATCGATGATCAGATTGCTCTCCAGATCGACCCATCGCCCGCCGCGCTTGCTGAAGACCATGTTGAAGAGGTGGCTGGACAGGCGCGCGCCCAAAAGTCCGTAGCCGTAGACGTCGGCACGGCCGTCGCCGTCGCGGTCGAAGGTCAGCTGCTCGGACAGCTCCATGAGCTGCTCCAGGCTGATCGGCTCGGTCGGGACCTCGATCCCGCGCTCCTCGAACATCTCTTTGTTGTAGGCGACGGCCCAGACGTAGGCGACGAACGGGAAGCTCAGGAGGCCGGTGCTCGCCTCCTGGATCTCGATCGAGGCCTGAAGGTAGGCGGCGACCTCTTCGGGCGGCAGCTTGGCGTAGAGATCGGCGTTGTCGGCCGTGATGCCGGCGTCCTGCCAGCGCTTGAGGAAGCTGTCGACCCACATGTCCGGCGCGTCGCCCAGGGTGGCGGCGGTGGCGAGCTGCGCGCGGTACTTGTCCCAGGCCCAGGCCGTGTAGTCGATCTTGACGCCGGGATTGGCGGCCTCGAACTCGCCGATCACCTCGCGGATGGTGCGCTGCCCTTCCCTGGCGAAGCCGCCCGACCAGAGGCGCAGCGTGACGTCGTCGGCC